>JAITIT010000003.1 GCA_031279295.1 Holosporales bacterium
CATGATCTAGAGCGGCTGATTAGCGTTCTGCAGAATGTCAGGGATGTTGCGAATTACAAACCCGTTATCATCCATGCTGTAACAAAGAAGGGATATGGGTATAGTCCAGCTGAAGCCGACTCTACAAATCTCCATGGTATCGAGTATGAAGAGTCACTGAGGTACTGCGATATCTTCGGTAGGAAGATAATCGAATTTGCTGCACATGATAACAGGATTGTGTGCATAACAGCTGCCATGAAAGACGGCTGCGGCCTCTCTGATTTTGCATCGATGTTTCCAGCAAAGTTCTTTGATGTCGGGATTGCGGAGGAGCACGCAGTGACGTTCGCCGCTGGCTTAGCCTCGCAGGGCTTCAAGCCATTTGTCTGCATGTACTCAACATTCCTACAGAGGGGATTTGACCAGATCTACCATGATGTTGTGCTACCCAATCTGCCTGTGAGATTTATAATTGATAAAGCAGGGTTACCTGGTAAGGATGGGAAAACTCACGCTGGATTGTATGATGTAGCACTCCTCCAGAACTTTGAAAATGTTATGATCATGGCTCCGTCATCAGCTACCGAGCTCGAAGGTATGCTGGAGTTTGCTGCAGCTGACATTACGTCACCGGTTGCAATTCGTTTCCCTAAGGCCAAAGCCCCAATGTCGGATTGCACGCCTAAAATATTTGATCTGAGATGTAGGATCGTTACAGAGGGGAATGGCACGTTGGTGATAGTGAGTGGTGATTTGCTAGGGAATGTACTTGATGCAGTCAGACTGTCGCATACAGCCCCCACCGTAATTGATGCCAGGATCATCCACCCATTTGATTTCAAAACGTTCTACCGATATGCCAATATCCACGGTAGGATCATAGTCGTTGAAGAAGGAGTCTTCGGTGGGTTATCCAACATTCTTCTAAGCGAGCTAATAGCAAACAGATGCTCTGATATTATTGCGAAGATGGAGTTTATTAATGTTAGCAAGGTACCACCACAGCATACCCATAGGAATGAACAACTCAAAGCGAACGGAATATCTGTGGAGGGTTTAGTAGGATTACTTAAAAGATGAGCGTTTTTAATAAAATATAAAAATAACGCGAAGTAATTTTTTTTAGAGAGATACTATAAATAATAGAGGATTTTGTGACAGGGTGCACATTGCTTTTGAGCAAGCATTTACTATGCTGATTAATGGGAGCGAATCCATCGCACTACATTTTCAAACAGATATAATTTCATGGGCTGAGATGTTTTATCAGGGACGGAAGTCAGTCCCGCTAGAATTGAACACGGAGCCGGACGTTTCATAAGATGGATATCCCACTTACTGATCGGAGTGACGGTTCAGATGTTTGGGGCAAATGTGACGAATCGCGTATTTTACGCATGTGCTGAATTAATACCTGAGCAAGCTACACAACTTACTGCGCTGAAGATCAATCGTGCAGTAACGAAGCTCATGGCAAATGAAATGAATGGGAAACTGCTATGCATTGGATCTCACGTACACTATGGAAAAGTTCAGGATAAATACAGAGTGGATGGGAATAGCAGCAGGAGCTAACATAGTACAGATCCCTTCACTGTCGTGTCCTAAAACAAAGAGTGTTAAATGCGATGGTGCTGACTGGGATTACGTGTACATTGTTGCTCCTGGGTATTTTTCAAGATTACAATGAATATGCCGTGGCTACTCAAAGGTGGAATAGTGGGGATGGAGCATCACTGTGGATACGTGGCTTATGTAGCTGGAAGGTACGATACGAGTGCTAATTATGCAAGATAGGCGAACTGCATCTACACTAGGGGCGGCAGCCGCAAAACCTCGTTTTGCTCGCACGCCAAAGGCGTGCTACCGCTGTCTCTCCATTCGGAGAGACAGCGGGGGCTGCCGCCCCTTGATCGTAGAAACACCCACACCAATCTCACGCTGAAAGAGGATGCTGTTGTCGTCATCGAGTGCGCAGCAGTGGATAATATCTAAAGGAAGGTAACCTCATACGTATTGGTATGAAGTTTTCACGACGATGGGGATTGATATGAGGTACGATGATAAAATGTTTCGTCCTTGTTCTTAGCTTCCGGAGGATTATAGTGCTGTCTGGCGATATCAAGCGTTTCATGAATTGGCTATTTCCGCACAAGTGCATTGCATGCAGCGCGGAGGTCGATGCGTACTCAACTCTCTGCACTAGGTGTTTTACTGAGATTACGTTCATAGATCATCCGATATGTAGGGTATGTGGCAGGATGTTTGAGAACCAGGAATCGTATGATCAGGATGAGATTTGTGACAGATGCCTAGAGACACAGCAGCACTTCGACATGGCGAGATCGCTGATGCAACATGACTCGTTTTCTAGGAGGGTGATTATGCGGATCAAAAAGGCTACGGACTATGGCATTGTGAAGATTTGTGCGAAGCGGATATATACAAAGTATCCGCGGCTGTTTGATAACATCGACTACATTATTCCGGTACCATCGCACTGGACTAGGCTGCTGAGACGCGGTAACAACCCGCCTGATGTTATAGCACTGAAGCTCGCTGATGTATCTGGGATTGAGTGTAGAAGGCTCCTCAGAAGGATACGGAGAACTGAGTATCAGAAGGATAAGTCAGTGGTGGAGAGAGCAGCCAATGTTGCAAGGGCATTTGTCTGCAATTGTGAAGAGTCCATAATCGCTGGGAAGGGTATCATCATTGTAGATGACGTAATAACGACCGGAGCAACGTTGAATGAATGTGCGAAAGTACTGAAATTGGCCGGAGCAGCCATTGTGAAATGTGTCACAGTTACGAGTACTCGCCCGAGTCATAAGTGGTATGAACCAATTAGCTCTCTTTCCTAACTCTTCATAATCAGTTCCTTGCTGCGTGATCTGGTGCTCGAATGCTCATGCACGTCTCTGTACGTTCCTTCTGTGCCACTACCTAGAGATGATAGCAGTATATGTAGAACAGTAGAGAGTAACACATACAATCCTCACTATGGGTTGCAATGTATTACTCATAATTGAGTACGTTGGTAGGATTCCGGAGGTATGGAAAGGTGTTTCAGGAGTTGATGAAAGAGTGCAGTACATACAAAAAACTTGACCGGATTGTAGCGATATACTATACTACACAGTGTTACTGCGCGGCACTGCCGGTGCAGTGACTATGGTGATAAACGGCGTACGTAATAAGCGTTGTGGACCAGGGGGCAGTACCCTGCGCCTCCGCCAGTGGAGTTGTTTTGGGGGGCGAAATAGGTTCGACATGACGTGGTAAAGGTAGTTTTTTCACTCGGCATTGTACCGTCGTTATCGGGCTAAAGAAAATAGATGCTAATCTTAACAGGACGAGCATGCTCGTTCGGAACCTCCGTAGGAGGCGCCGGATGGCGAAGAAAGCCGCTTAATTGCCTGTATGGGCGTTAGGTGCTGACTTTGTCTGCTGTTCGTTAGTAGCGGGCAGTAGAGCGGCGGTTTGGGGGATCCCGAGCAACAGAATTCCCCCGCTTTGTTGGTTTTATTGGTGCTGAATGGAGTGTGCGGTATGGGACAAAAAATAGATTATGCGCAGTTGCTGAGAGAGGCATCCATCTCGGTAGTTCGAAAAATTTTAGAGTTGGCTGCTGCTGATGGATTCAGCAAGAAGCAACATCTTTATATTACATTCACGTTAGCTCACAGGAATGTCGCTGTGCCCGATATACTGAAAGAGGATGTTGGAGATGAAATGACGATAGTTCTTCAATATGAATTCTGGGATCTCAAGGTTGACGAGTTTGGATTTACGGTCGGGTTGGCATTTGAGCATTCTGATGAAACGCTATACGTTCCATTCGCAGCGTTGATATCAGTGAGTGATCCATCTGAGGGCTTCTCCCTAGAATTCGTACCTGATTTAGCGGATACGGTACGCATACATACGCACGGTGCCGTGCAGGAATCAGCCACGGCGAAGGTTATTCAGCTAGATAGATACAGGAAGCGCGACTGACAAGCAGATACTCCGTTCGCACCGAGAGGAACTTCAGCATAACAGAATCGATTGGCAGGTTGTCGGTTCCGCTACACTCCGTTTCTCTTCTCGATGCGCTAACCTGGTACAGGCGCTAGTAGTAAGAGCGTGCAGGTACAGTTCATTGATCAACAAGGGGGGACACGATAGCATATCCGCTATCAGTGTACTCCCTACAGTCTAGCGTGGTACACATGCTCTGCCCAGGTTATGTTCCTGCTGATCCTACCTTTCTACCCCTGCATTGCCGCCCTGCGTATTTATTATTCGGTTAATTAGCTCTAACTTGCGCATTTCATCCTCTATGCGTTGTATCAAAACCTCTACATCCTTGCTTTCTGCTGTCTCCTTGTTTGGATGTGCTGCCTCAGTTGGCGGTGTTGCTTCCTTGTCTTGCGTTGCTGCTTCAGCTAGCGGAGTTGTCTTGTCCGGCGTTGCTGATTTGTCTGGAGTTGCTTCCTTGCCTTGCGCTGCCGTCTCAGCCGGCGTTGCTGATTTGTCTGGAGTTGCTTCCTTGCCTTGTGCTGCCGTCTCAGCCGTGGGTGTTGACTTGTCTGGAGCTGCCTCCTTGCCTTGTGCTGCCGTCTCAGCCGTGGGTGTAGCTTCAGCCGGTGTTGCTGACTTGTCTGGTGTTGCTACCGGTGCATGTGCCGTCTCAGCTGTAGGTGGTGCCACTGCTGCTGGTGTTGCTACCGGTGCAGGTGCTGT
>JAITIT010000068.1 GCA_031279295.1 Holosporales bacterium
ATTACCACACCTATCTGCCAGACGGTTCCGGGGATGACTCCATTTTTAGGATGAATATTAGGCTGACAACCTACATCACCAGGCTGTCCTTTAGATTGGGATACTTCATTGATCATCCGGAGAGCACGGAGCAACGACCTACCGTGCATGATTGTACCACACCGTATCATTCTCTTATAACAAATAAAGCATGTCCTCTGCTACGTTGCTCTAATAGATAGATTATTTAGCGCTACCTGGCATGCAATCAACTATCAACAATTTCTGGAACAAGATAGCCCCCAGCCTCATCTTGAGATTATACATCCAGTATACAGAAACGCGCCGTAAGTATCAAAAAAAACAATAGCAACACTACCGCAACCATCAGCAGCAACAACCGGATGGCATGGTCCGACCGACCATAAGTGATACTGGCCAATCCATGAACGCATGGATGACAATGGAAGAGCTCGAGCCCATCCATTTAGTATGATGCTTAACTCTTGCAAAAGACACGGAATATTCCATAGTGACCAGCCACGTACAGCTGAGATACATCGTTGTACTACGACGTCCTCACATCCTCCACGAAAAAGCTTTGGCCATACTGTTCGTGTACGTTGATATATCCAACTACATCAAACATGTCACCGAAATTCTGTTCAATGGGTTCCAAGATATTTCGCTTCACGCTGCAGTGAAATATCATGGCCTTTACCTTCTTGGGACTATACTCTCCACTTATCCACAGCATCAGGTGCGCGCCAGAGCAGATTTTTTTTGTCCACTCGATCTTCACCCTTTCCATGTAGATGAGGGGTTTCTCGATTCCCCTACCGAATGGCTCTATGACGGACATATCACGTGATATTTGCGTGAGGTCACTCATCGGCGTGATAATATAGTCGATGTCCAGAGTTGGGACATAGTCTGTACTTACCGTAGAGTTTATGAAGTCCGAGAAGCCAGCAATTTGATCCTTGGTAATCGTAAATCCCCCGGCTTGAGAGTGCCCTCCGCCACTGACTAGTAGTCCTTCGTTCTTTGCCGTAGCTAGCAACTCACCAAGGTGAATACCAGGTACTGAGCGAGCGGAACCTTTTCCAATTCCGTCCTCGCCGAACGAAATTACGAACGACGGCTTATTGAATTTGTCTTTGAGCCTACCTGCTACGATGCCGATTACTCCCTCATGCCAGCCATCACCATACACACAGATACCTGGGTTCCTGGATAGTTGCTCAGCTTTGACCATAGCCACTGCATCATTCACCATACGCTTCTCAATCATTTTACGTTTACTATTCATAGACACCAACTTCAAGGCAATGCTCTCAGCTTCGTCGTCTGTTGCCGCAAGCAACAACTTCATTGCCATTGCTGGATCACCGAGTCTGCCTGCAGCATTCATTGCCGGCCCTACGAAAAATCCCAAATCATCTGCCGATGAAATTTTGCGAATGTTCAGTGCCTGCAGGAGGCGCTTAATCCCAAGTGGGTACCTATTGTTCAGGATGGCATATTTCACGATGGCCCTATTGATCCCCTTAAGTTCCATAACGTCGCACATGGTACCTATTGCCACTACCCCGGTCATATCAAGCAAGTTCGGCGCGTGCTTTGCGTTTGAGGAATCATTGATCACTTCTCCGCCGTTGAAAAATCCACGATCCCTAAGTGCCCTTTGCAGTGCAATGAGGAATATAAACACGACGCCGGCAGCGCAGAGGTGCTTGATATGTGAGCAGCCTATTTCAACCTGATCTCTGCGATTGGGGTTTATGATTGCTACTGCGTCTGGCAAGGTGTCGTACACCTGAGAGTGGTGGTCGATGATCACAGAATCTATCCCAGCCTGGTTAGCCCTCCCGATCTCATCGATACAGCTTGTGCCCGTATCAACCACAACGATCAAATCAACTCCATTCTCAATCGCAGCATTCAGTGCTCCATTGCTTATTCCGTACCCGTCCGTGAATCTATTTGGTAGACGGTAGAGCGGCGGATAACCTATGTCAGAAAGATATTTGACGATCAGGTATGTAGCTGTTACTCCATCGACGTCATAGTCACCCAAGATCATAATCTTTTCGTTATTCACGATTGCCCCGACGAGGCGTTCGACTCCTTTGTCCATATCTAGCAGAAGAGATGGGTCTGGGATTGTGTTTTTTAACTTTGGATCCAGTAGCATTTTGATCTCGGATACATCGGAAAATCCCCTATTGAGAAGGATACTAGAAACCAGTTCTGGCACCCCGACTGCTCTTGCGAGCTCTGTGACTGTTTCGTTATTATTCCTCATGAAATTCCAGGTCTTACCCGAAAACGAAATTTTGGTATGCATTGTTAGTACTCTCCTATGATTTTAATTTCTTCCTCGAGCAACACACCTGTTTTCTCGAGGACTCTATTCTTGATTATTTCTATTAACTCAACAAAGTCTGATGCCTTAGCATTGCCGGTATTTACCAGAAAGTTACAGTGCTTATCCGATACGGCCGCCCCCCCGATGAATAGCTGATCGCATCCAGATGCCTTTATCAATTCCCACGCCTTCATGTTAGGTGGATTTTTGAATGTGCTACCGCAGGTAGCTCCGACCGGCTGAGAACGTAGCCTTCGCATTGTGAATTCCTTGATGATACCACTAAGATCGACCTCCATTGCGCTATGTGCTCTGAGAGTCGCAGAGGTTACTATGGAGTTACTTGGAATGTTCCCACTTCTGTACCTCATATTCAGCTCTTGTGTAGTTACCGAAGTTTCCTGTCCGTGATAATCTACCAACTCTGCTGATACCAACACATCTGACATCTCGAATTCTGGTATGCCGGCATTCATTGCGATTGCGCCGCCGACAGTTCCAGGTATACCGTACAATTTTTCACACGAGGATACAGACTGCATCACGGACAGATTAATGAAATCTAGAAGCAGTGCTCCAGCATCAACAATCGCGATTGGTAACTCAAACTTGATTCTGTCCATGTGTCTGGAGAGATTGATAACGCAGCCTTTAACTCCACCGTCTAATATGATTGTGTTTGAGGTATTACCAATTACAGCCACATCGAGAGTGCTCGGCCTATTGCGTAGAAATCCGATCAGGTCATTTTTGTCCATCGGGCAAAACATAACATCACACCTGCCACCGACGCGGAGAAAAGATGATACTCTGAAGTCATAATTAAAAATGTATTCTCCGCGGACCTTTGGAAGATCATGCAGCATTTTGAATTTCTGTCTTTAGTAATTCGAGCGCTCTCTTAAGTGACTCGTTCTCGAAGACTTCATCAATCTCACAGATCACTCTATCTTCTAGGACTGACCTCTGGCAATCAAGATGTATCTTTACCTTCTTTGGGATCGAAGATACATGCTTAAAGATTAACTCAACATCCGGCACTCCGACAAGACGCTTGATACCATCAACAATGCTGCCTGAATAACTTCTCACAATGAGAACAGCGGAACTCAGCACATTTACAGTCACTACTAATTTAGCGGGAGCCACACTCCCACAGCAAACTTCAAATTTTGTTGATGACTGATTTGCGCATTGCCCAACGAATCTCACGCCACCAAAAGCAGCTATGCCAACCAGTTGTGACTTTATCAGTCTATCCCACTCTCTCGCGATTGTCAAGTGTATTGCAACAAGCCCATGTCCTCCATTACAATGACTCATGATCTTGCTTATCACGGATGCTACCTGCTTCACTTCAGACCCTGCAGATGCAGGACTCGCTGGTCATGGTATCAAAAAAAATGGCATATGTCCAAGTTCAAACACATTTGTCATAGCTGTCGCTGTATAAGTTTGTCCACTTTGAGACATTAGAATGCATCTCCAACCTCATAAAGATTTATCACTCACAAGCATATGAGGAGATCCTTAACGTCTGTTATCAAAACCAATAATGTATATAATCCTTACAATGAAGCCGTAACGCTCCAGGGATAAACAATGCATCACAGATATGATATATCGGACGCCCTATGGAATGTCATCAACAAGAATCTCCCTGGTAGGAAAGGACATACTGGTAGACCAGCTCAAGACAACAGAACCTTCATCAATGCAGTACTATGGATCTTCAGGACAGGTGCTCCCTGGAGGAGCCTATCACCAGACTATGGAGACTGGAAGAAGACACACAGGAGATTCTGCAAATGGAGAGATAAAGGTATATGGGAGAAGTTACTGGAGGTAGTAAGTGATAATCTTGGTTACACATGGTTAATGATAGATGCTCTTGTTAAGTGCAATTAGCATATGGATGAACGCACAATACGTGAACGACAGTGGCCATACAAACCGGTTATACTTGCTCCTATGGCTGGAGTTACCGATCTTCCATTTAGAATGGTAGTGAGATACTTTGGGAACAATGTAGTTTTTAGCGAGATGGTGGCAAGTCAAGCGGCAGTAAGGGCCGCCAAGAGAACTGGACGGATGATGAAGATGGATTGTGATCAGTACACTGTCGTGCAACTAGTTGGAGCCGATCCCAAAATCATGGCACATGCAGCTGCATTGATATGCGCTCTTGGCGCAAGACACATCGACATCAATTTCGGATGTCCAGTGAAGAAAATTGTGAACACTGACGCTGGATCAGCGATTATGAAAAACGAAAAACTGGCCGCTGCCATTATGGAGGCAGTAGTGAAAGCCGTCGACATTCCGGTATCTGTAAAGATGAGACTTGGATGGGATGCGGTGCATACGAATGCCAAAACTATCGCTAAGATTGCCGAAGGTTTGGGAATTACCATGATCACTGTTCACGGCAGAACTAGGCAGCAGATGTTTACAGGAAAGAGTGATTGGAAAGCCGTAGCAGAAGTTAAGGAAACGGTTAGCATTCCGGTCGTGGTGAATGGCGATATCACTGATGTAACGACTGCGAAAACAGCCCTTGCTGAAAGCGGTGCCGATGGAGTTATGATTGGACGTGGCGCTCTTGGAGCTCCGTGGATCTTGAGTGAAATCCAGAATGCGATTAATGAACCTGATATACTCGATAATGAGGTAGCACAATTCCGGAAGACTACAACACGGAGCGCCACTGCTATCATGAGGATACAAATTGCAAGGATGCATGCCAATTACGTGTTCGAGTTTTATGAGCCAAGAACTGCAGTCCTTATATCACGTAAAATGATTACGTACTACATCAAGTGGCTACCAAACGCCTCTCACTACCGCATGATACTATCATCACTGAACTCACGTGAGCAGATCGACGCACTGCTGGATACATTGCTTGAGTATCATGATATCACCCCTCCCCACACCCCCTCAATATCCTCATCACCATTCATACTTCCTTAACCTTTCTCCCCTACCATACATATATGTAAGTTATCCTGGGGAGGGAAACCCAATGAACAAGTTAGTACTAC
>JAITIT010000069.1 GCA_031279295.1 Holosporales bacterium
ATATGTCTCTCAGCCTGATTCCAGAAGGTTTCTATTCCATTAATGTGATGATGGAAGTACACTACCACAGTATTTTTGTTGATATCTAGATCATTCTGCTTATCTAGGGATGTCCCAAATCTTTATGGTAGGTTGTGGTTCCGTCTGTGCACACTGCCTTCAAATTAGTCTCATCCAACTCTCCTCCTTGAATCATAACATGAACATAGAGCAACATACCTTCAGGTGTTAGCTTCGTTCTATCATGGGTTGCAATGACTCACTCCTTAGTGGTATAATAGTAGGGGTTTGGAGAGAGGAGTGAGCCTCCAAGTTGGGGGGGGTGTACAGTTTCATAAATGAGGCTTGACTAAATACGACTGAAAATGCAATGCTAACTCGTCTGGTATGACGCTACAAAGATGAGTTTCAAGTATGCTTACAAAGAAGGATGAGCTTATAATTTTACCACTGGGCGGCCTTGAGCAAATAGGCGCGAACTGCACTATGATAGGACACGATAATGAATGGATCATCGTGGATCTTGGGATAGCTTTTTACGATAGGCTTGGAATAGAAGTGTTAACTCCGGACGTGTCATTTCCTGTATCAGTTAAGGATCACATAAAGGGATTGCTTGTAACACATGCTCATGAGGATCACATAGGGGCCATACAGTATCTGTGGCCTCAACTACGTTGTCCTATATACCTAACAGAATTTCCTGCGGCTATCCTTAGGCAGAAGTTTAAAGAATACAAATGGGGTGACGAAGTTGAGGTTCATGTTACGCAGACGAGAAATCCAATTGACATCGGTGTTTTCAATGTTGAGTTCGTCTCCTTGTCTCACTCCATTCTCGGGTCATGTGGTCTTAATATCAAGACGAGTGCTGGTACCATATTTCACACCGGTGACTGGAAGATAGATTCTGGAGCTCTTCTCAGAGATGAGATGGACGAGGAGAGACTAATCGAGATAGGGAAGGGTGGGGTAGGGTGCCTGCTATGCGACTC
Organism: Holosporales bacterium; assembly: GCA_031279295.1. GTDB lineage: Bacteria > Pseudomonadota > Alphaproteobacteria > RUG11792 > RUG11792 > JAIRYU01. The sequence goes on from JAITIT010000069.1 coordinate 996, forward strand.
CACCAATGTTCTTATCGACGATGAAGTCGGATCCGAGGACGATGTTAGAGAAGCACTAGTCAGAGTCATCTCTCGGTATAAGAAAGAGAGGATAACGGTTACGTGCTTCGCATCCAACATTGCGAGGATGGAGACAGTATTCCATATCGCGAAAAAGGTGGGGAGGAAGGTTGCAATCATTGGACGGTCGATGCACAGAATGATGGAGGCTGTGGCGGAAACATCATACTACTCAAAGGAGTTTAAGGACAGCGTCGGTGGCGTACTCTCAGAGGAAGAGGTAGCCAGCATGCCTCCTGAGAGGGTTATCTTGATGTGTACTGGTTCTCAAGGAGAAGCTAGATCCGCTCTGCATAGACTAGCTCGTGGAGAGAATAGAGTGATAAAGCTTGGCAGCATGGATGTCGTTCTGTTCTCATCTAAGGTAATTCCTGGAAATGAACTTGATATCAGAGAGATGCAAAACCTTCTTGTAAAGAATGGAGTTGAGGTAGTAGCTACGGATACAGAGGATGACATACATGTTTCAGGCCACCCTAGCAAAGACTCGCTCGTGAAGATGTACGAGTGGATCAAGCCGCAGACATTTATCCCGATTCACGGGGATGCGAGGATGCTGTACGCTCACAAACGTTTTGCAGAACAGAGTGGCATCAAGAACACATTGTTAGCGGAGTCAGGTGATATCATAAGGTATAAGGATGGTACCCTAGAGAAGGTGGGGCATAGGGATGTCTCATTTGATGCTATTGACGAGGATAACATAATTCCTCTGGATGCTACTTCGATACGTGAGAGAGATGTGATGTCGTGCAATGGTCACGTCAGCGTCAGCTTTGTGATGTCGGCACATAACAAGATTTTCGGAACGCCTAATATCCGTATCAATGGGGTTCATGTTAGTCGGAGTGATTTTAAGAAGCTGGGAAAGTGGATCGCTCAGGCAGTTATATCAGAAGTGCTCAAGAAACCTGATGCCCTGGAAGAGAGATGTGAATCTGTTGTTAAAAAGATTTTCATGAAACATCTCAACAAGAGGCCGGTTGTGGCAATCCATGTTCATAAAATGCGGTCGTGATAAATGTGTTGTTAGTTCGTAGTTATGCTGTTCGCAAAAGAGCTGCTAACTGAGATAGCGTTTGCGCTTCCAGACATTATGGTCGGCAGTTCTTTCATGCTATTGGCTCTGATGAGATTGCTGTTCGGTAACCGGTATTCCAGTGGAGTATTCCCTAAATTGTCTGTCCTAATGTCTGGTGTTGGGTTTGTTGTGACCATCCTCCATGGGCCATTCGCAAAGGAATTTCAGACTACACTGTTTACATATAGTCATGATCTCTCCTGCATGAAATCCATTCTCCTTGGGGCTTTCACGATCGGCCTGACCATTATGAACAGGTTCAAGATACACAAATCATTGGATTCATCAGTGTACCCTTTGGCATTTGGACTCATCACGTCGATCATAATATGCATCTCTGCAAATAGCTTCTTGTCATTGGTGATCGGTCTGGAGCTATATGGCTTCTCCCTATGTTTCCTGTTGCTGATAGATAAGGAAGCTACCGAACTTAGGAAGACCGCTATGAGATTTATACTAGTATCCTCCGTCATGACCGCTGTGCTAATGTTTGGCGTAAGTCTCTACTACACGCAGTTCATGTGTTTGTCATTTCATATGATTAAGCTTGATGCGAGTTTAGCATCGACACTTGGCAGCATCCTCGTTGTAAGTGGCTTGCTGTTCAAGGTTGGAGTCGCACCGTTTCATTCATGGATGGTCGACATATATGAAAAGGCTTCGATACCACTGATTATGTTCATGGATACGGTATGGAAATTTTTTATGATCTTTATTTTTGCAAAGGTGTTCAAAATGCTGGTAGCAGGGGAGGGCGGTCAGTGTGAATCCATGCTGACCGTAGTCTCGATAGTGTCGATGTTGATTGGTGGCTTCATGCCCATTTTCCAGGAGAACATCAAAAAGTTTATTGCATATGCATCTGTTGGACATATTGGGTTTGTGCTGGGAGTGTTCGCAACGGCTCATACCATGCAACCGATAGCAGCTGCATTATCGTACTTGGCAACATACAGCATAGCGGCGATATGTTTTTTCCTGATACTTATACTCCTAGGAAAACATAGGCAAGTCAGGTGTTTCAAAGATCTTTCAGGGCTTGTACCCAGTAATACGGTGTTTGGGTTTATAGTGTTATCGTCAATGCTAGCTATGATAGCCTTACCACCGTTTGCAAATTTTGTGGCGAAGGTTAACATCTTCAAATTGCTGATTACGTCAGAAAACTACTGGCTCATTACTACCTCGATCATTTACTCAGTGCTCTCTGTTTTATACGTCGCAAAGAGCATGAGGTACATGTTCGTATCCACAACAGATACTGCAAATAGATTCGTTGATGTGGAGCAGGGCAGGGGGGTAATTGTCCTACAAGCTTCTATAGGGTTGTCAATTTTCTTGTATGACGATATTGTCAAACTGTTTTCCAGAGTTCTGGAATAGTGAAATACCAGACGTGTTTAAGCTGCGGCTCGCACTAAAGCGTTATATCCTCTCCTAGCATACACAGCGGCAGTAAGACAAATGCACACTATGCACAGGGGTCTCAGGATTCTGAGCAGCAAGCTACTATAGTCTAGTATCAACGTGAGCACACACAGTGTGAACACCAGTGCTGTGCATGCCTTGCTCAACAGGACAGGTTGCATATTGATCGATCTCTTCGTTACGATAGAGATTCCCCCAACTACAAGCAATGCTAGATCCCTTAAGGTTAAGATAACCGCTATGACTAGCCATTCCAGGCTCCATCCCAGATATATAACCAATCCCCAGATGGCACAGTTTAAAAAAACCTTATCTGCCACCGGGTCAAGGATCGCACCGAACCTTGATTCGACACCGAACCTCCTGGCGAGATAGCCATCCAGAAAGTCACTGGCCGCGCAGGCAACCAACACTATCAGTGTTGCACAATGGAATCCACATTGCAAGAGCATTATAAACAGCGGAGCGCAGAATAGTCTCAATGAACTCAATAGGCTTGGCGCAGCCCACTCGATGCATCGCCACCAGCTCCTATCCGACAATTTCCGTTTCGCTGAAAAAGAATCTGATCTCTATGGCGGCATTCTCCGGAGCGTCTGAACCATGAACGGAGTTCTTATCTATCGAGAGAGCAAACTTCTTCCGGATTGTTCCTTCTTCGGCACTAGCAGGATTGGTAGTTCCCATGAGAGTCCTGTAATCATCAACAGCATTCTCTTTTTCAAGAACCTGAACGACGGAAGGAGCAGAACTTAAGAACGCACATAGGTCACCGTAGAATGGGCGCTCCTTGTGAACCTCATAAAATTTTCTTGCTTGATCCAGCGTTATCAAAATCCGTTTCTGTGCAACGATCCTGAAGCCTGCTGCCTCAATCATGCTGTTAATCTCACCGGTGATATTCCTGTCTGTCGCATCAGGCTTCAGTATTGATAGTGTTCTTTGTACCACGAACTTTTCTCTCTAAAAATAGATCCTCATAATTTATATTATGGAAACAAAAAGAATGAATCCAAGCAAGGGTCTGTAATCTGAATCACACGGAATCAGGATACTATAGCGACCTCACAAATTCAACAATTTCATTTTCCGACACCGGACCTTCTCTAATAATCTGATACGATCCTCGAGAACAATCTATTATTGTTGATGACAGTGAGCATTCTGATGTACCACCATCGACTATCATGAATGTATCTGAAATATAATGGCCGAACGCGGTAACCGCAGAGTGATAATTCGTAGCTGGTGGCTGTCCGTGAATGTTGGCACTTGGGGCCACAAGTGGCCTACCGAGCTTGGTTATAACATCAACTAAGAACTTACTGTTTGGCAGCCTGATCGCTACGGTACTCCCTCCTGCCCTCACGGATTCAGCAAGGACTATTTCATGACATGGTTCCAAGAGAGACACAACTATCGTGAGCGGCCGTTTCTCTTCGATCCAGAAATGGTGTGCTACTTTTGTAGCCTCATATGAGAGCTTTAAAAATTTTTCTGCCATTGCTATATTACAAATTAGGACAGGAAGCGGCTTTGATGCAGGCCTCTGTTTTATCCTAAACACGTTCTTTACAGCTGTCTGATTGGTAGCATCAGCTAATAGCCCATACACCGTATCTGTGGGAGCAACGACTATACCCCCCTCCCCTATTGCACTCGCAGCCTTTGATACGAATGATACGAGATTTTGATCGTACATTCCTAGTAGCATCAGATGTTAGAGAAACCACATGGGGACATGCGGTATTGTTGCATGTTCAAGTGTTTATAACAATAGACATCTCCTTCCTATGACTCCTTGATGGTATCCACCGTTATTATCTTCCCATGCCTTATTGAGTAAGCCGATAGATAAAGTTCTCTAGAGGAGAGTGTGTTTCAAAGTTTGGTGAATCTGTACAAGATAAAATTTGATAGCACACTCATATCAAATTTGCTAAAATATCGCGCATTTAGCAACAACGATAAAATGATGTTTAGTTTTTCTATCATCAAAAAGAGTGCTCACTCTCGTGCGAGGCTAGGACGTATCGCGACACCACATGGAACCATCAATACTCCGGCGTTTATATTTTGTGCTACCAATGCGGCAATAAAGGGTGTACCAATTGATCATGTGAAGGCATCTGGTTCGCAGATAATTCTGTCGAATACATATCACCTGATGCTACAGCCAGGAAGTGACATCATTAAAGCAGCAGGTGGACTCCATAAATTTCTTGGATGGGACGGCCCGATGTTCACAGACTCAGGGGGCTTCCAAATTTTTAGCTTAGGACACGGTGGTGTTGAAGCTGAAATTAAAAGCTCTCAACAGCTTAATGGAAAGAAGGCTCTGATCAAGCTGACTGAAAATGGCGCATGTTTCCGTTCTCACATAGACGGTAGGAAGGTTACGTTGACTCCAGAGTTATCGATAGAAACTCAGGTGGCTCTGGGAGCTGATATCATAGTTTCCCTAGATGAGTGTACTCCCTATCACGTTAATAAGCTGTACACGGCTACGTCGATGGAGAAAAGCAAGAGGTGGGCTACACGTTCACTCAATACATTCATGAAGATTGGAGATGGTAGGCAGGCGCTTTTGGCAGTAGTACAAGGTGGCGTCTATCCTGACCTAAGGCAAGAGAGCGCACAGTTCGCAAACAACAACGATTTTCATGGATTCGCGATAGGCGGATCACTTGGCAAAACCAAGTCTGAGATGCACAAGGTTGTTGATGTTACAACCCAGATGCTTGATAAGACAAGATACGTCCATCTCCTTGGGATAGGCGGAATTGATGATATTTTCCATGGAGTTGAGTGCGGTATCGATACATTCGATTGTGTGACTCCAACGAGGATCGCGAGACATGGCGCAGCAATCGTAAAGACTAGGGAGAATCCAGGGAGCTCGAAGCCATACATCTGTCTGGAAAACTCTAGGTACAGCCGTGGCTTTTCCCCCATTAGCGTAGAGTGTGAATGCTACACATGCCAGAATTTTTCTAGAGCATACATCCACCATCTGATCAAAGCGAGAGAGATTGTGTTTGGAACACTAATCTCAATACACAACATTATGATGATGAACAGGCTGATGACAGATATTCGAAACGGACTTGCCAATGATACGTTGGATACCGTCAGACAGGAGTGGGGTTCTTAGATCTGTGATTCAGAAGCTTCCCAGCGGGGCAAGACGTTGGATAACTCCAAAATTTTACACTGAGCGAGCTCAGACAGATGTGGTAGAATCAGACGGTTAGATGATGTGTACTCCAATCGTTCCGGGTTATTTATGAAGATAAAGACATCTGCTGTTTTGCTGGCGTTGATAGCGCTACCACTTCTGTTAATCGGTTGTTCACGTGATGTCGACTTTGAGCAGCTGAAGCAGAAATCCGCTGAAGAGATTTTTGCACTTGGGCAGAAAGCAATGAATGAAAAGCGCTACAGCGATGCTGTAAAGCTTTTCGAGGAACTCGAGAAACTGCACCCGTACTCAAAGTTGACCATGCGTGCTCAGCTGCTAGCTGGAGAATGCAATTACTACTCCAAAAAATTTGATGAGGCTATTGCATCGTTTGAGGAATTTGTTAAGGCGCATCCAACACACAAGAGTGTGCCGTATGCCCTGTACATGGTTGGGTTTATTAACTACAAACAGATGCCAATTATCGAAAGAGATCAGGATTACACCATTGAGGCATTGGAGTATTTCAATAGACTGCGTGAGGAGTATCCAAGCTCGGAGTATTCCACTAAAGCGGAGAAGATGGTTGCTGAGTTACGTGAGCACCTTGCAGGACGAGAGGTGTACGTTGCGAAGTACTACATGAAACGAAAAAGCTATGCTGCAGCGATCGGAAGATTAAATACCGTAGTAGAATCGTATGCAGGTATTGCGCATGTTCCAGAGGCGATGCACAGGCTTGTGGAATGTTACATTGCAATCGGAACTATGGCTGAGGCACGTGTTGTTCATGCATCCTTATTGCGGCAGTATCCGCAATCGAAATGGACGGCGTATGCAGAAGCACTCATTTCACGCTATAAGTAAGGCGTGTGCTAATCTACGGAATACACCCCTGCAGGTACGCTATAACGCGAAGAGCTGAAGATGTGCTCCGGGTATATGTGTCTGATAAGAGACGAGCTCCGGCGTGGATATCGGCTGTTCCCAAGAGGTTGGTGTCGTGCATCTCTGAGAATGTGATGGCACAGATGTTGCCGAAGCACGTAGTACATCAAGGAGTTGCTGTTGAGCTTAAGGAGAGCACTAGCCGTGATATATCAGCTCTAGAAAATACGCAGCCTAACTGTGTGGTAGCAATGCTAGACGGAGTTACTGATCCGCACAACGTTGGAGCTATCATCAGGACGGCTGCGGCATTTGGGGTCAGTGGAGTTATACTACCGGAACGATCATCATGTAACGTAAACGGGACCGTTATCAAATCCGCATCTGGTGGGGCTGAGGTAGTTCCACTGTACACGGTCGGTAACTTAGCTCGGGCTATTGAAACGTTGAAGTCGTATGGATTCTGGATAGTCTCATTCAGCGAGGCCGGTACCGCGTTTCCACACGAGTTGGATCTCACAGAAAAAGTATGCCTAGTGTTCGGGTCTGAAGGTCATGGCATTCGGAAGCGACAAATCGATAGCTCAGACTTCGTAGCCAAACTCCCAACGAGTCCGGACTTCACAACACTTAACGTATCAGCAACAGCTGCAATCGCATTTTACGAGGTCGCTAGGCAGAATGGGTTTCAAATCCTCTAGAGTTTTCTAATGCGTAGCTCCAGCATGTTGCAACCAAATGTGTATCATGCCATGTTCGGAGTGTACTATAGTGTGTGACATCATCGTTCTCCTATCGTTACAGTTCGCCACATCATGCCGAAAGTTTCCGCGCTGCTCCTACTGATATCGATATTCTTAGGAGCGGTTGTCCTGCTAGATCAAAGCAACAAAGATGCAGCTGTGTTCTATGTTGAGGGCGATGATTTATATCGGGCTGCTGACGACGCTGGGGCATTCAAATTTGCAAATATCGCCTTCGTGCTGGTAGATGCAATTCCTCAATTGAAAGCAAAGATCCGCACTGGTGAGTACGCGGTAAACAGAGATGACACTGTGATTGACGTACTTAGACGAATGTTCAGATGGCAACGCGTGAGGCATAAATTTACCATTCCTCCCGGCTGGACAGTCCTGAAGGTTATCAACAAAGTTCAAAATGACAATCTGCTCTTTGGCTCAATCAGTGACATACCAGCGGAAGGGACTATCATGCCAGATACATACTACTACTATTTTGGGGACCAGAAAGATTCGATCATCCAGAAGGCACGCCATCAGATGCAGGTTGTAACAATGAGCTTAAAGGAGTACGTGAGAAATGCTGGAATCACACTCGACGAGATATTAATCATCGCATCTATCATAGAAAAGGAAACTGCCTCTGATGAGGAGCGAGCGATTGTATCATCAGTATATCACAATAGGCTACGCAAAGGCATGAAGCTGGAATCATGTCCCACCGTCATATACGCAATCTCTGGTGGTTCTGGTGAAATACATGGAAGCCTAACAAAGGAGAATCTGAAGTTTGAGTCGAAATTCAACACATACCGCAATAAGGGCCTTCCACCAACTCCGATATGCTGCCCCGGTAAAGAGTCCATCATCGCCGCTGCAAATCCGGCATCGACCGAATACATTTTCTTTGTCGCCAAGCCACAAGGTGGTGGCCATAACTTCGCTAAGACATACACCGAACATCTGGAGAATGTGAAGGTGCTTAGAACAAAGAACCGGGCTGATGATAGGTAGCCTGTTAGAAATGCTTACTCAGATGACTTATGCGTCACCGAGTTCCTGCGCATGACCAAGAATGATATGCCGGTGAATACAGTTACAAACAGCAGGGTTACCAACAACGTTATTCCACCTGCAATCCTTGTGTACTGGTTAATTGCATTGCTGATAGGTGGTAGCACAGTTAGCCTACTACATACCAGGATGAGAGCTGCAAGCATCCCAATAATGATGGGAAGCAATAGTTTGACCGGTAATGTGTTGACTGGCAATCGATGTTTTGTCATCAATAGCAACAGTGAGCACATCGACACATACACCAACGCAACTATGGTTCCGATAATGATGTTGCCGTAGGTCATAACGAAGTACGATAGCAAAAGGCCTGCGAGCAAGAAATGTATGATCGATAGCTTCTGGCTCTTTGACATGATCGACAACGTGGCGAAGGTCAGGATCCCTACAGATAGTATTACAAACGACATACCACTACAGTTCATCATGCAGCCACTAAATGATACCGGCATTTTGCAGGTGCTCCTTCTTCTCAGTCCACTTCTCGCGAACCTTAACGAACAGCTTCAATGTTACCTTCTTATTTAACAGAGCTACTATATCGGTGATGGCATCATTCTTAATGGCCTTTATCATCGTACCATTACGGCCGAGCACTATCCCTTTCTGCGAGTCCTTCAGCGTCACGATCGACTGATATATCGTCGCCTTCTTTTCTGATTCACGGAACAGCTCAGTCTCAACATATGTACTGTACGGCAGCTCCTTCTCGAGTCTCGCGAATATCTTCTCCCTAGTGATCTCTGCTAGGCGGAAGGACATTGTGGAATCGGTCGTCTGTGCATCATCATACAGCCATGGCCCATCAAAAGCTGATCCTTCCAGGAATTCCTTAAGATCCATTACTCCGTCATCATGCAGCGCCGAGATCATGAACACCTTCTTTATGTGATCATACACGGCCAGAGAACTAGCAACCTCCAGTATGCACTCCTTCCTTACTGCATCAATTTTGTTGATCACCACAGCTATCGGAATTTCCGCCTTCTCCGTATGTTCTATGAACTCGATACTCAACCTGTGCGATTGAGAGGTTGCGTCTATCACCAGCAGTATCAAGTCTGTTCCCTGATATGACCTCCTGAAATTTGCGAGTAGCGCTTTCTCCAGCGGAGATGAGGCGGAGCAAAATCCCGGAGTATCCAGGAAGACAACCTGTGCGGTCCCTATAATGGCAACACCACGAATTACCCTACGAGTCGTTTGTACCTTATGCGAGACTATCGATACCTTCTCCCCAACTATTGCATTAACGATGGTTGACTTACCGGCATTGGGAGCACCAACAACAGCAACGACTAAATTTTTCCTATCACTACTTTTCGAGCACATCCTCTCTATAATCTCGCTCCATCTTCTCGTGCCGCTCCTGAGCCTCTATACACAGAGTCGCAATAGGGCGTGCCTCCAATCGGTTCAATCCTATAGGTTCGCCAGTCTCTTCGCAATAACCGTATGTGCCATCGTCAATCTTTGCAATCGCCTTGTCTATCTTCTTGATCAGCTTTCGTGCACGATCTTTCGTACGTAGCTCAAAAGCTTGACTGAGAATGTTGCTTGCAGAATCAACAGGGTCCGCCTCAAAATTTCGTTCCTCCAACATATCCCTCACATCCTCACTATCCCTAAGGAGCTCTGATTTCCACTGCAGTAGCTTCCCTCTAAAATATTCCAACTGCTCGTCCGTCAGATAATGACTAACCTTTTTTGCCATACAAAGCTACGCTAATCAAGTACACCCCAGATCCTTATTGTATCATGTTTCATGATAATTTGTGCCACATTTAAAACATAAAAAACAGCGCCATCCATATGAATATATGATAAGCCTAGGAGAGTCTGTTACAGACTACCACTATCACGGGAGTTACAACTAGACGCTACGCAAAGACATAACATACAGCTTTTGCCTGATCAATGGACAGTCCCCCAAGCTGCGTTAGCTTCGCCTTGACACCGAGCTTAATCTTTTGTTCACCAAGGATGCTATTGAATCTGGTTACTATCTCATTTCCTTTCGATGTATGAATCAATCTCTCGGAGAGGAAGATGCTCATGGCAACTTTGCCGCTCTTTGAGCTCTCATTAGCAAGCATAAGGCAGAGCATATCATCTGCGCCTTTATGATCATCCACTATCTTCAGAATGACCCTGTGATCTATATCCTTGCATATCGCATGCTTGAAAGTTACCTCCTCGATTCTCTTAGATTTGATCTTGACGTTTGCTATATCCCCTGAGGTCCTTGCTTCTAGAACCTGCTTCTCCAGATTCCTGATAGTAGTTGCCTGGGCCACAATCTTTTCTGCGTCTCGCGCTATCTGTTTCTCTAGAAACGCCACAAGTGCGTGGCTTGTGATTGCCTCTATCCGCTTAATTCCAGATCCTATCGATGATGCAGAAATGATCTTAAATATTCCGATTTGCCCTGTGTTACTAACATGAGTTCCGCCACAAAGTTCTTTTGAGAAACAGTCTCCTATCGACACCACCCTCACGATATCAGTGTACTTCTCTCCAAAAAGAGCAGTGGCTCCAGATGCTTTCGCTTCCTCTATAGGCATCACTTTTGTCTCAACATTCATCGCAGAGTCGATTACGCTCCGCACTGCTTTCTCAACTTCCTCAAGCTCATGTTTTTGTATAGCACCATCATGAATGAAGTCAAAGCGGAGCCTCTCCGGCGTTACGAGAGATCCCTTCTGAGCTACGTGTGTTCCCAGTATATTACGTAGTGCTGCCTGAAGGATATGAGTTGCAGTGTGATTCCGTGCACAAGCGAGCCGCCTGCTGGAGTCGATACGGAGAGTAACTATATCTCCGACATTCAGCGTTTCTGTAACCTCGCACTTATGTACTACAAGACCTTCGACAAATTGCGTGTACAAAACCCTGGAACTTGATATAGTGCCGGTATCCCCGACCTGTCCTCCAGACTCTGCATAAAATGGAGTTTTAGCGGTCACAATGAACGCCTCGCTGCATGGTGTAACACTTTTCACACTCACAGTGTTCAGCACGATAGCAACGATCTCGGTATCAATGGAATGTGCATCACGATCAAACTCTGTTGACCCTACATCACGTGCAATGTCGAACCACACCTTATCCGTTGACAGATCACCAGTCCCTACCCATGCTTTCTTTGACGCCTTTTTCTGCGTATCTGCAATCTCATTGAATGCTACCTCGTCTACCTTCTTGCCTTCTCCACGCAGTATGTCCTGCGTAAGGTCAAACGGGAATCCGTATGTATCATATAGCTTGAATGCCACATCCGCTGGAAATATGGTAGCGGATCCAAGCCTCCTGAGCTCAGCCTGAAGAATCGCCATGCCGTGCTCTATGGTTCTTATAAAGTTCTCTTCCTCACCCTTGAGGATTTGTATGATGAGGGACTCTCTATCCGTGAGCTCACCGTAGTAACTTCCCATCGCTTTCCCTACACTCGGCACAAGCCTATATAGGAACGGCTCATGCACATTCATCATATAGCCATGCCTCAGAGCTCTCCTTACTATGCGCCGTAGCACGTATCCGCGTCCTTCATTCGAAGGTGTAATCCCGTCAGCAATCATGAATGAGATTGCTCGCATATGGTCGGCGATGACGTTATAGTGTGACCGCATAGCTGTGTTATCAATTCCCGTCACATCCTTAATGCTTCCTATGATATTTGCAAAGAGGTCAATGTCGTAGTTGTTATGCATCCCCTGCAAGACGGCGGCGATTCTTTCGAGGCCCATCCCAGTATCTATCGATGGACTTGGTAGGAATACCCGCGTACCGTCTGCCGTTGTTTCGAACTGCATGAACACAAGGTTCCAGATTTCAATGAACCTATCCCCATTATCATCGGCGCTGCCTGGGGGAGCACCTGGAATCGACGAACCATGATCATAGAAGATTTCGGAACATGGTCCGCACGGGCCTGTATCTCCCATCGACCAAAAATTGTCGTTCGTCGGAATTCTGATGATTTTAGAATCGCAGAGTCCAGCGATCTTGGTCCAAAGCAACGCAGCTTCCTCATCACTCGAGTGCACTGTAACGAGCAACTTTTCCTTAGGTAACTCCAGAACTTTGGTTACAACCTCCCATGCGTATTCGATAGCGTTTTCCTTGAAGTAATCTCCGAACGAGAAGTTACCAAGCATCTCGAAGAATGTATGGTGCCTAGCGGTGTATCCCACATTCTCAAGGTCATTGTGCTTCCCGCCTGCCCTCAGTGACTTCTGTGCAGTTGTGGCACGCTTGAACGGCATTGTCTTTTTGCCGGTAAAAATATCCTTGAACTGCACCATTCCAGAATTCGTAAACATCAATGTCGGATCATTGTCTGGTACGAGCGAACTAGACTTCACATGTGTGTGGCTGTGTTTGGTAAAAAAATCTATGAAGGCTGTTCTGATATCCGCAACTGATGAAACCATAGTCTTAGAGGGGAAGGAGGCAAACATTTTGTGAGTGTACCATGCTAGTCCCTCTTGTTCAACGATCCCTGGTCTATACAATTTTGGATGTCCCATGAAGAAAATCGTGAACGCTGACGCTAACATTATGGGGCTGTCCTAGATGAGAAAAGCAGCCTAGGATGGAGAAACGAAAAAGAGCCGGATGTATAGCCTGAGTAACATGTGGGCAAGATGATACTTTGCCGTTACTGTTGGTAATGTCAAATAGGGTGTGATACCATTTATCGGTATCACGAGCTTTTAGCTAGGCGTTGTTTTGGACGTAATGTTACATAAGAACGATCTTCCAGATGAGCTTGTTGCAAACGCTCCATTGTCCATAGCGGTCGATACTGAAGCGATGGGTCTGTTGCCACACCGCGACAGACTATGCATGGCTCAATTCTGCTGTGGCGATGGAGTGTGTCATCTTGTGCAGTTCGATAGCTATGCTGAA
>JAITIT010000070.1 GCA_031279295.1 Holosporales bacterium
ATTACCACACCTATCTGCCAGACGGTTCCGGGGATGACTCCATTTTTAGGATGAATATTAGGCTGACAACCTACATCACCAGGCTGTCCTTTAGATTGGGATACTTCATTGATCATCCGAAGAGCACGGAGCAACGACCTACCGTGCATGATTGTACCACACCGTATCATTCTCTTATAACAAATAAAGCATGTCCTCTGCTACACGGTTGGAGTTAAGGCCGCATACATTACCCCCCTCCCTGAAAGGGACTGCTCCATCTACGTATGCTATTTTTAGCAGGATTCACTCGAGGTGAGATAACAAATGGGAGCTTGACACTGTAGCAGTCGCAAATTAAGGCGCTCCATTAGCTTCAGATCTACCTCCGTATTTGAGACCGTCAACAACTTAACTCCTCCGAAGATTGCACTCGCACCAGTGAGGAAGCAGAGAGCCTGCAGTTCATCGCTCATACTCTCACGACCTGCCGACATGCGTACCACCGACTTCGGCATCAGAATCCTCGCTAATGCGATACACCTCACGAAGTCAAATGGATCAATCTCTGGCGCGTCCTCGAGTCTCGTCCCCGGGATCTTAACTAGTCGATTGATCGAGATGGATGCGGGGGGCTCATCAAGATTTGCCAGTAGAACCAGCATCTTAATCCGATCATCATTAGTCTCTCCCATTCCTAAGATTCCACCAGTGCAGACCTTGATCCCATGTTTCTGAACTAACCTGATAGTCTGTATCCTTTCCTCTAATGTTCTGGTGGTAATGATCTTACCGTAGTACTCCGGGGACGTATCCACGTTGTGGTTGTAATAATCAAGTCCATGCCTCTTGAGGTTAGCTGCCTGCTGCTCATTCAACATTCCCATCGTAAGACATGTCTCAAGTCCGATCTCCTTAATCTTCGTGATCGCCTGGCATGCTACCTTGAAGATCTGTGGATCTGGCAAACGCCCTGATGCACCGATGCAGAGCCTCGTGCTTCCCAGTTTCTTAGCTTGCTCAGCCGCTTCAACGATAGTATCAACATCCGTAATCACCTGCTTTGGAGTCTTCGTCTTGTTTCTGATCGATTGAGCACAATACGCGCAATCTTCGCAGCACCCACCTGTCTGAATGCTAAGAAGCGTGCTAACTTGTATTACATTCGGATCATGATTCTCAATGTGAACTGAGTGTGCTTTGGATATAAGATCCAGGAACGGAGCCTCAAATATCTCCTTTGCTGTTTCGAAAGAAACCATATTTATGCTGTGTACTCATCCATGATATCTTTGCGCACCTTCGCAGCAAGCTCTGCGCAGTGTTCTTTTGTATCAGTGCTGGATGTAGCGGTAACGGTTATACCTGTTTTAGTAACGGTGACTGTGATGACATACGTATACGTTCCAGCTGAATTGAACGTGGCCACGGTTATCGTCTCCGTACGTATTACTCCGTCTGCCTTGTCAGCATGATCGATCTTGTATGACTGCATTACCTTCATAGCAGCATCCCAGAACGCATTCTTCTTCGACTTAGATTTATTATCGCATCGCTCAGCCTCTGGTTTTTTCTCAAATAAACCTGGGAGCCTCCTGCCACAGACTTTCAAGAACGAGCCATGCATATTCCTATTCCGATCCCTATGCGATTCTGGTATATCTAGATCAGCCCACACAACAGATGTACTTACACATACCAGATACGCACAAACTATGGCAGCACTCTTGCTAATACGATTCACGATATATCCCGTATACAATACACTCGAGCAGCGGAATTATACCACACGGTGACTATTGCTGTTAGCGTTAAGTTGTCCACATGCTGCCATTATGTCAGCTCCCCTCCTTGTCCTGATCGATACCTCCAACCCACCATCATCCAGCACACTGGCGAATTCCCGGACTTTCAAGCCCGGAGACGCATTAAACCCGCATCCATCCCACTCGTTGAATCTCAGGAGATTAACCTTGGCGTGCAGTGGCCTTAGGAGATTAAGTAGCTCTGCCGCGCACTCTCTGGAGTCATTCACATCTCCCAACAACAGATACTCAAAGGTAATCTTCAGAAACTTATGATGTGCGCTATACTCCTCGCATGCCGCCACGATTGAGCCTATGTTGTAGATGTCGTTGATCGGCATTATCGAACTCCTGATTTCGTCATTGGGAGCATGGAGAGAAATCGCCAGCCTGCATGGTAGATCCTTTGCTATCTTACGTATGACCGGCGAAATCCCGGAGGTCGATAATGTGATCTTCCGCCGTGATAATCCAGCCTCACCATCAAGCATCATGTTATCGATGGCACAGAGAACATTCTGATAGTTCAGGAGGGGTTCGCCCATTCCCATGAACACCACATTCGATAGTCGATCATCGCAGTTCCACATGTCCATGTAGTCTTTGACAATCAGGAACTGCGATACAATTTCTTCGGCAGTCAAGTTCCTGACGAGCCCGGAGTAGCCTGTGTTGCAGAACTTACATCCTACGTTACACCCCACCTGAGATGATACGCATATGGTCTTACGCTTCGTATCAGGAATGTACACACACTCGACAGTCGCTGCATCGGTCAGCTTCAGTAGGAACTTCTTTGTGCCATCTGATGATGACGCCACGTCAACAATCTGCGGGCGGTGGATATAGAACATCTCATCGAGCTGCTTCTGGAGTGACTTGCCGATGTTGGTCATGTTATAGAATGATGTCTTTCCAAACCTGTATACCCACTCCAAAACCTGATCAGCCCTAAATGTTGGAATTCCAGCATCTTTGAAAGCAATCTTCAGCTCGCTGGCCGAACAGTTCAAAACTCCACATTTCGTAAGGTTTATGCCAGTCGTGATCACCTCAGTCATGGGGCAAATGCCTCGACAATATGCGTAGGACGCTGTGATACGCCACGGAATGAGGCTAGTATCATCTTTGGTGATATTGTCTCCAGCAGCTTATCGAATCTATCTTCGATTGGAATTTTCGGATTCATCGTTCTGAGGAATTCGCCTGAAACTCCTGTTAATGTTAAGATTGTATCTATCCCGAATGTGTTACCACCGAGTATGTCGGTCCATGGAGTATCTCCCACCATTGCTGTCTTCTCGTACCCCTTCAGGAACGACGTTGCGAAGTTATAGATTGGATGATGGGGCTTGCCGAAGTATAGCGTCTTCCCACCCATCTTTTCATAAAATTCCCCTATCGCTCCCTGACATATAACGGGGCGCCTCTGTAGTCCATTGCGGCCGCTAACGTACTCTATTGCGAATATGTCTGGATTAACAACGACCAACGGTTTCTCATACTGCAAACACATATCCAGTGTTGCAGCAACTTCTTCGAGGCCAGCTAAATCATGCACGTCTGTGGATGTAATATCCTCAATTGCCACACTCTCGCCGTTCTTTTTATAGGCATCATCCATCGAGAATGACATCCTAACCTTTTCGAGAAGTCCGACGTATGCAAAGCCAGCTTCCTGCAGTGTTTGAGTCTCAACAATGTCACTGTCCATGAACATCTCTACATTGCGAATGAAGAGCTGGAAGCATGACTGTGCATTTGGAATGTGATGGAATACCGTTCGTTTGAACGCCTCCCCAGAACTTATAAACTCGTCGTAGTGCACACCTTGTAAAAGTCCTTTGCGTGCGTATTTCTCCATACATACCGAAGCAACGAGTGACATGTTCGATAGTATGATTACTGACCGACCAGATCTTCTTATTTTTTCGAGGATATCTAGTACGCCAGGGTAGAGGTCTCTACCATCGTATATAACGCCGTAAACATCAACGAGGAATGAATCGTACAAATGGTATACGTCGTTTAAGCTTTTGTGAATCATAGTTACACCTTTATTTTTAAAATTGAGAACATGACGAATTATCTATAGATCATTCGTCTACAGTAAATGAATCCTGAACATACGGCGATTCCGGCTGAGCCCCATATCATTACCTCACCTATCCCTGCAAGCATTCCGGATTCTAAAACACTCGCGAGTATGACAGTGGCAATCGAAACCATCTGCATCGCTGTTTTCCATTTAGCTAGAAGCGCTGTCTTGAAGTAACCGTCCTTAGACTCGGCTATATCCCTCACTCCAGATATCACAACCTCACGGCATAGAATAACAGCAGATGGGATTAATGCAGTTCGTGACAACATGCCAAAGCTTGCCATAAAAAGGACGGAGATAGAAACTAGGATCTTATCCGCAATTGGATCCAGTATCCTTCCGAGCTTTGTAGCTTGTTTGTACGCCCTGGCGTAGTATCCATCCAAGTAGTCCGTGACGCAACAAAGAACGAAGATTAGCAGTGCCAGGACCGCTCCGCTCTTACTCTCCATGAAAAATCCGAATGCGAAGATTGGTAATAATAGCACCCTAGAAATTGTGAGAATGTTTGGTACGGTCGAAATCTTATTCATCGCCACCGCCCCGAGAAACATTACCCCTGAAGAAATGGAAGATCAATTCAGCGATCTTACTGCTGATTCCCCTCACGGCTTTCAGGTCTTCAAGCGAGGCTTTCATCATATCATCAATTGAACCAAAATGCTCTAGGAGCACTTTCTTTCTGAACTTTCCAACAGACGGGATTAAATCCACGACTGACCTCGATAAAGCTTCTCTCCGCTTCTTGCGATGAGCCCCAACGGCAGCCCTGTGCGCTTCGTTCCTGAGCATAATTAAGAATAGCAACAATGCTCCATCTCCGCCAGATATTTTTTCGCCCATATCTCTGGGGACTATTTTTTCGTCACCGACCCTGCGGTCATTCTGCTTGGCGATTCCGATTACGGTGATTCTATCTGACAAGTCAAACTCTCGTATGATCTCATTAGCAACAGCTAGCTGTATCTCGCCACCATCTACCATGATGAGATCGGGAACCTCCGAGATACGTGCTGACTTGAACCTCTTGCAAAACACAAATCTCATCATCGCAATATCATCACCGCCGCTAGCTACATCATCTGGGATATTGAACTTCCTGAACTTACCCCTCTGAATTGCATTGTCTTCGAAGACGATCATCGCGCCACATGCGTTGGTTCCTTGGATGTGGCTATTGTCGTACACCTCTATCCTATTGATTGTATCACGCCCCATGATCATACATAACTCTGGGAGCGCCTTACTGAATTGGTTATGCTCGTTCTTCTTCTGCCTCAGGCATACGTTATGCTTGCACGACTCCATGATGTGCTTATACACACCACGCTGAGCCAGCCTTAGTTTCGGGACTGTCCCAACCATGGTGAAGAACTCGATAACTAGCTGGTGTTCACTGACGTCGTGATCCGTCACGATGCATGATGGGATGCTGACGGTCCTATAAAACTGCTGGATGAACGATGCCAGGACATCCTGGTCAGAGTCACCATGAGTATGCTCCAGTGTGAACGATTCAAACCCGACATTCCTACCTGCTCTGAAGAACGTAACGCCTGCTGTTACAGTGCTACCGCTATTCGTAGAGAGTGCAATGAAGTCGATTGAACGCAGATCATCGATCTGGATATACTGCTTAGACTGTACGTTGGAGAGTGATTTGATCCGATCACGTAAAAACGCGGCATGTTCGAAATCCTTGCTCTCTGCGGCGATCCTCATCTGCCGCACAAGCTCATTCCTAACTGGTTCATCCTCGCCACGTAATAGCGCTCTTGCCATTGTAACTCCCTCAGCATATTCATCCTTCGTAATCTTACGCATGCACGGTGCTGAGCACTTCTTGATGTAGTACTGCAGGCAGGGCCTGTCTCGCCTCATAAAGTATGTATCAGAGCAACCTCTAATGAGGAACATCTTTTGGATAAGTTTGATGGTATCATCAAGTGCACACACTAATGGGTATGGTCCATAGAAGTCATTACCCTTTGGCTTCAGGGTTCTGTACTTGAAAATCCTCGGGAACTCGCTGGATGAGTCGATGACGATGTACGGGAAGGTCTTGTCATCCTTGAGAAGCACATTGTAGAACGGCTTAAGTTTTTTGATGAGGTTGCTCTCCAGCAGAAGTGCTTCCATCTCCGAATTAACAACCACGACATCTACGTCGCGGATATTCGAAACCATCATCTTCGTTCTGTTGGATAGGTTGCTCAGGATTGTGTATGAACGCAGTCTGTTACGTAGATTCCTGGCTTTCCCTATGTAAATTACGTTCCCATCGGAATCGAGCATCTTATAAATTCCAGGAACAGCCCCGGCGTTCTCTGCGGCTTTGCGTATGACTGTTACTGCGTTCGATAAAAATCCACCCAACTCGCCCCCTGGATTTCCGAGGGTATTACCATTATGATGGTACATTATACTGTTGCTGATAAACAACAGTTTTCGCATGACGTTACGTGATGGTGAATATTTTTTGCAAATTTGTCTAGCAGTCCAGAGCCAAACTGTCATAAACAGTATGTAGGGTGTTTAGGTTGCGAGGCATGGAGATGGGGAAATGGTGTTTGGTTTGCTGCTTGGTTGCTGTTGCTCAAATCTATGTGGTTGCTGAGCCAACAGCTAAGAAACCTGCAAATGAGAAAACAGCTGTTGAACAGAAGACGGTTGGGAAACCTAATATAAAGTTCTATGGTGGGGCGGAGGGGTTCGTGTCGTTCGTATCACCGAAGTACACGTATAGCAAGAAGGATATGGATGATACTAATGTTGGAGCTATCGCTGCCAATGATATAGAGAAAGTAACGAAAACGGATAAAGACACTTCTACGCCAAGGGCGGTTGGAGGAGAGGCAGCCATTGGGGTGAAGGTGAATGGCACCGCAAGCCATGGCATTGAGTACGGCGCAGTCATAGAGCTCGACGCTATGAAGGGCGATACCGGAGTAGACAAGATGTATGTACTTGTCGGTAGGAAAAACGCTGGCGTGCTCCAGATCGGAAACGTCAAGGGTCCTGAGGCTGTGTTCCTATGCGGCGGGCAACAGTTGATTGGAGGAACGCTGGGTGTCGATGGGACTGTGCCATCTGATGTAGATGCGGCAACTGGTGTGATAAGCCCTCTCCATGTTGTCGGTTACACAAACAAAGCAACAAAGATCGTGTACTACTCTCCGAGAGTATGGGGATTGCAAGCCGGTGTGGCATTTACGCCTAGTACAAGTCATGTTGGGCATGATAAGAGGGATAGAAGCAGTGGTACGTCGAAGCTCGGAAATGATGAGGGGCTGTATGCACCAAAAAAGGACGCACAGAGGCCATCTGGACGTACCAGTCTGTCATTCGGTTTGAACCACAAGCATGAATGGACTAAGAAGATAAGAACGGAGTTTGCGGCTGTGTATCTATGCGAAAATACGAGGAAGATAACGTTGAAGTATGCGGATGCCGACCATTCCATTACGCTCAGGAAGGCGAAAGCGTATCATGTGACCGTCACAGTGTTCTACGGTGATTTAGGTATCGGATTCGGGTACCTCAACAATGGCAAGTCGCGCTTACCGAAGAATTATAGTGAATTTAATACAACAACAGTTAATGGTGCTCAGCACGGGAATGGAGGATTCATAGCTGAAGAGGGAGCGAACGCTGGAAGTGCGTGGAACATTGGTGTGCAGTACAAATACAATGACTGGACGTTCGCAGCGGTTTTCCACAAGAGTCAGAGGAAGGTAAACGCTTCCCAAAAGACGAAGGGGAACATGCTGACTCTGACTGCAGATTATAAGGTCTGTGAGGGACTCGGTCTGTTTGCTGAATTCGACTACATACAGACAAAGTCATGCGAGAAAGCTTGCGCACTGCGTAACGCATTTGCCAACGATGGTGTTGCTGTTGCTGGTGATCGAAAGGCAGTTGCTATCGAGAAGCAGAAGTGTCCAGTGTATGCAGTTGGTGTCAAAGTAAGTTTCTAGAACGGATGGGCAACACAGCTGCTGTGAGATGAGTTGCAGCTGTGTTGTCTGTGTGATTGTTCCGGAGCATAGAGATTAGAACTTCGCCCAGCATTCGATATGGGTATATTTGGTGTACGGACGCTCTGGTGATATTACGATCTGGTCTGTAGATAACCAAATATCATGGACGATATGAGACGAATATGGTATGTGGTTTTGCCTATCCTGCGTGCTACAATGCAGTGAGTTTCTGATGGGGAGTTCTAGACGCTAGGGCTTTTGGAATATGAAAAAATTAGTCAATAAAGACGCTAAGCTGAAGAGGGTCAGAAGCGAGAACTCCAAAGTTTCTGACGGTGGCATAGTAACGCAGGTCATTGGTGCAGTGGTGGATGTTCATTTTGAAGGTGAACTACCATCGATTTACCATGCTCTCAAGGTGCAGATCAATGAGAGCGAGAAGGCTCGACCAGACTTAGATAGATCTGAGAATGATGAAACTTCAAAAGTGCGGACAGTGTACCTCGAAGTCGTGCAGCACATCGGAGAAAAAACAGTCAGGTGTATTGCGATCTCGTCAACAGATGGCATTGCACGAGGAATGCTGGTAAACAGTACTGGAGCGCCGATCATGGTTCCGGTTGGACGCAGCACGCTCGGGCGTGTGCTGAACGTTATTGGGGATCCCATTGATAATCACCCGCCAGTTCAACCCACGACATATCTCCCGATCCACAGAGAACCTCCGGCATTTGCAGAACAGGCTACAACACCAGAGATGCTGATCACTGGCATCAAGGTGATAGACTTGTTGATGCCATATGCTAAGGGCGGAAAGATAGGCCTCTTCGGAGGTGCCGGAGTTGGTAAGACAGTCCTCATAATCGAACTGATTAATAACATCGCCAAGAAGCACGGAGGCTTTTCAGTATTTGCCGGGGTTGGTGAGCGTACGAGGGAGGGGACTGATCTCTTTGAGGAGATGATTGCATCTGGTGTGAATAAAGCCCCAGGCGAGGAAGGTTCTAAGGCAGCCCTCGTTTACGGACAGATGAATGAGTCTCCCGGAGCAAGAGCGAGAATTGCGCTAACCGGCCTTACGATGGCAGAGTACTTCAGAGATACAGAAGGCAAGGATGTCCTGCTTTTCATCGACAACATTTTTAGATTCACGCAAGCAGGGTCCGAGATATCTACACTACTCGGGAGGGTTCCATCAGCAGTAGGGTATCAACCCACCCTCGCCACCGAAATAGGAACTCTGCAGGAGAGAATTACATCCACCACGAATGGGTCGATCACTAGCATTCAAGCCATATATGTTCCAGCCGATGACCTCACAGATCCGTCGGCGGTAACTTCGTTCATTCACCTAGACGCCACAACAACCTTGAGTAGGCAGATCGCATCGTTCGGTATCTTCCCCGCCGTTGATCCATTGGATTCGAACTCTAGGATAATGGATCCAAAGCTGATAGGAGAAGATCACTACAAGGTTGCAACTGATGTGCAGTACATTCTGCAGACGTTCAAGTCACTGCAGGATATCATAGCAATCATCGGAATGGATGAACTGTCAGATGACGATAAATTGACAGTGATGAGGGCCAGGAAGATTAGACAGTTCCTGTCGCAACCATTCCAGTCTGCCGAGAACTTCACGGGACGCAAGGGGGTTTTCGTCAGCCTTGCTGATACCATAGAGGGGTTCAAGGCGATAACGAACGGAGACGTGGATCACATCCCAGAAGGTATGTTCTCATTCAAGGGCACGATAACAGACGTGATAGATACCTATGAGGCATCAAGACGCAATTAGGCTTCTTTTTTTACCGCATCAGCCGCAAATATCGACTCGCGTAGTTGGTCGCTTATCGATGATAGGTTACCTGGCGAATGTGGTACGAACACTACGTTTGACTTTGAGTTAGCACCGATGTCCTTGAGCGTATCGATATACTGGATTATCAAAACCATGTCCATTACGTTTGATGGCTGAGAGCCTGTCTGTTTTACAAACCCATCGACAGACTGACTAAGTCCATCGATGATAGCGCGACGCTGTCCAGCAATACCCTGACCATGTAGGATACTCGCCTCCGCCTCTGCCTCCGCCTGTTTTACCTTTAGGATCTTTTCAGCTTCTCCTCTTTCAGCTGCCGCAACTCTGAGACGCTGTGCCGTGTTAATCTCATTCATGGCGGACTTGACGTTTGCATCTGGATCTATATCAGTTACTAGGGCCTTGATGATTTCGTAACCGAAGTCAGACATCGGATCTTTAAGATCACTCCTGACAGCATCAGCTATGTCGTCCTTTCTAGAGAATACATCGTCGAGCTCCATGGTCGGCACCTGCGCCCTTACGAGATCGAACACGAATGCCTTGATCTGCTCCATCGGATTATGAAGTGTGTAGTACGCCTCATAAATTTTATCTGTAAGGATCCTGTACTGAACAGCGATGACAACGTGCACGAAGACGTTATCCTTCGTTTTCGTTTCAACATCAACATCAAGCTGGTGGATCCGGAGTGACACCCTGCCCTTTACAGACTCCAGTAATGGTATCTTAAACTGCAGCCCTGCATACGCAATCTTACTGAATTTACCAAGCCTCTCAACAATCGCACATGTCTGTTGTCTTACTACAAAAATGGATAACTTCGCCAGACCAATCAGGCAGGCAAGAACCAAGCTGACCACCTCAATGGGACAACACTCATCGCAGAACAACATCTACAAGGCTTCCGAAAAATAAATAACGTAGAAGTATTATATGCTGTACAAATCTGTTAGTGCAACCAAAACGGTGTCCCACACATGGGGTATCGCATACCAGAAAAATCATGGCAAACAATAGGCCTGTCCATATATTTCCCCTCGCTACAATAGTGGATGACTCGAGAGTCATCGAGCTCCAGTAGACAATGTACATATCTTCTGGAGGATTTAGCCTATGAATACGTTATTGGATGTGATGTAGGTAATGAAGTATCTTCGCCTAAAGTTATTGAGCTGATAAGGGGTTGCTGCGAATGTTTCCATACTTGCCAACTTCAAAGAATTGGCCAATTAATATCCACTGCTTGTTCGTGCAGTTGCTTAGATAGCATACTTAACTACGTAAATTCACAAGCATTGACCCTCTTATCATTACCGCACAATTCCCAGTTACGTACGAATCACCATGTTCAATCCTGACAGCTGCTCGGCCACATTTTGTTGATGAGATTTGTGCTCCAACCATTTCGCTTTTGGCCATGCGTACGTGCCAATACTTGGCAAGCGCAGCAATGGAGATCGGGGTCATTATGTTCCTAAAGATCCCGAGCTTCGGAGCGTAGACATTAGCGCAAAAATCGTAATCAACATCTCCGTTATTGTAGTGTGCATCCGTAGTTACAACGAATGAGTCATATCCCATGTTATTGAGCACGTTTGCATTCACTAGCAGGTTCGCCAATTTACTGGGGCTACGTACCTCAACTATTAATTCGCCACCGCACTTCGCAATCGACACAATGATTACGCCACCAAGTGCGGATGATAAATTTACAGGAGTCGATACCTTCTCAAGTTGTTTACTAGCAAACCTTACTGTGATCTCACCGTTATCACATATGCTAACCTCATAGTCGATGTTTCTGCACGTGATCGTAACCTTCTCGAGTGTAGGATCTTGAGAAAATATCACATGCGCTGCTGCAAAGACGGAGTTCCCGAAATACATACCACTGTTGTAAGGGGTAAAACATTCTGCTTCAAACTTACCATCGCATACTGACCTGATAAATATGGTTTCAGGAGTGTTAATCTCCATTGCGATATTCTGCAGTAAATCGTCATTGTTCCGTTCATCAGTGAAAAAGACCGCGGATGGGGTCCCGCCAAATGCACGTTTACTAAACGTGTCAACGATCCAAAACTGCTGAACCATGACATTTACCAATGTTACTGCTCTTACAAGAGTGTCACAAAAATCCGCGCTGATATCAACATGATTAACCAGAACAAACAACCTGCTCGGGCATGTGATGATGTAATTCCGTGCTTGCCAAAGTCAAAAAAATTGCTCAATTAACATCCATTGTTCATGCGTATAGCCTTTTAGATATTCTATCTATAATGCCTTAGGTTCTTGGCTATCAATTAAAAAACTAACTTCCGTGAAGTATATTAGTAGGATCCTGGAGAATAGGGAAACGTGTTTCAGGCGCTGGTAAAAAAGTACAGGGCGAATTTAGAATTCGTAATCTCCATGTGTTTTATGATAAGCTGATCATGTTTTCTGATACCAAATGATTTTAATGTTTTCGACCATAAGTGAATCCATTGAGTGGGGTGGCAAGCTGCTCACGATAGAAACTGGGAAGGTAGCTAGGCAAGCTGACGGAGCGGTTGTCGTGAAGTACGGAGATACCGTTGTATTATGTACGGTAGTTTATGAAAGAGAGCAAGCGGAAGATGCTAGCTTTTTCCCACTCACAATCAACTACCAGGACAAGTTTTATGCGGCCGGGAAAATACCAGGTGGCTTCATGAAAAGAGAAGGGAAGCCGACTGAGAGGGAGACACTCATCTCTCGGCTAATAGATCGTCCTATTCGCCCGCTATTTCCAGATGGGTTCTTGAATGAGGTGCAGGTGATTTGTACTACGTTAAGCTATGATCATGAATGTACGTCGGACATAGCGGCACTCATAGGAGCATCCGCTGCTCTCTCAATTTCAGGCGTTCCATTCTTGGGGCCAATCGCTGGTTGTAAGGTGGGTTACAGTGCGAAATCTGGATTCAGGCTAAATCCCACTAGACAGTCAGCTCTAGACCTCGTTGTAGCAGGTACTGCAGAGGGCGTGCTGATGGTCGAATCTGAAGCGAGTGAACTCTCTGAGAGTACGATGCTCGATGCCGTGATGTTCGGATTCGAATCGTTTCAGCCGATCATCGGAGTTATCAACAATCTGAAAGAGCGTGTGGGTAAGCCAGTACTTGCTACCGAGTCATTTGAGGATCGGAGTGGTAATGTACTACGTACACTTGAAACCGAATTCTCAGCTCAGATTGAAGAGGCTATAGGCATCGTTCACAAACTCGGCAGAAAGCAAGCTCTGGATAAGGTAAGAAACGCTGTTCTCGATAGATTCGCTCATGAGCAGCCAAAAGTTGTTTTGGCCTCTCTCTTCGAGACACTGCTATCCCGCATCATGAGAAGAAATCTCTTACGATCAAGGAAGAGGATAGACGGCAGAGACCTAGACCAGATAAGGCCGATTGAGTGTGAGATTGATATGCTGCCGAGGGTGCATGGTAGTGCATTGTTTACGCGTGGCGAGACTCAAGCAATAGTTGTGACAACTCTTGGCTCCGCGATGGATGAGCAAATTATTGACGATATTGAAAGTGAGAGGAAGCAGAGGTTCATGCTGCACTACAACTTCCCTCCATACTCAGTTGGCGAAACTGGCAGACTTGGCGCGCCAGGAAGGAGAGAAATTGGACATGGCAATCTTGCGCTAAGGTCAGTGAGTCCGCTCATGCCACCAAGAGAAAAATTCCCATACGCAGTACGCGTTGTTTCTGACATTACAGAGTCCAATGGTTCGTCGTCTATGGCAACTGTGTGTGGCACGTCACTTTCAATGATGGCCGCGGGAGTTCCATTGAAATCCCCAGTTGCTGGTATTGCGATGGGGCTTATTAAGGATGGAGATGACTACGCTATTCTGTCAGACATAATGGGGGATGAAGATCACCTTGGCGATATGGACTTCAAAGTGGCCGGCACAAGGAATGGTGTAACTGCTCTCCAGATGGATATCAAGATAACGAGCATTAATGCCGAGATCATGAAGGGCGCGCTAGAGCAGGCCAGAAATGGAAGGCTACATATTCTGGATATCATGGACAAGGTCATCAATACAGCTAAGCCTGAGGTTAATGAGAATGCTCCCAGGATTAAGGTAGTCTCGATAGGCAAGGACAAGATCCGTGATCTGATAGGCCCCGGTGGGAAAATCATAAGGGAGATCTGTGAGAAAACACAGGCCAAGATAGATATCGATGATAGCAGATTAGTATCAGTCTACTCAGCTAATAAGAGCAGCATGGAATCAGCTGTAGCTGAAATTAAGGCTGTGTGCTGTCCACCAGATAAGGGTACTGTCATGGTGGGTAAGGTTGTGAAGATTACAGACTTCGGAGCGTTTGTATCCATCGGAAGTAGGGAGGGACTTGTTCATATCAGCAACATAGCCGACTACCGAATCAACTCCGTATCTGACGTATTGAAGATGGGACAGGAGGTCAAAGTTAAGGTGATCGATATCGATGATAAGGGGAGGATCAAGCTGTCGATGCGTGACGCATGATAGAAGCCATACTCATAGGACTTCCGGGTTACAGCTTTATGTTCTCTGTCGCTAATGCTGTGTTCATGAGTTAGTGTAGGTGCCAAACCGTTGAGCGGTGCTGTGCCATTACACACCGCGTGCGAGATCTGGAGTCTTGAGTATGGCAGTAAGGCTTGGTAATAGTGGACTACTGTCAGCCTCCGGGTGTGGTAGTGAAAATCTGGATCTACGGCACCAGCTGATGAGTACGTGAAAACCGTACGAGTGTTGCTTGTATCAGGTCAGCTACAGCGCTCTTAAGCGGAGGGTAGCAGGGCAATCCAGTCTCTACCTACAGCCCCATAATCACTAAAGATACTGGGGAAGATTCTTGGAACCTCACTTGTCACAGCATCCCATGATGAAGTCCATAGAGCCGAGAATTGCGGTGATGTCGGCTATCCTGGCACAGACTAGCAGCTTCCTCAGGAACTGGACGTGTGCAGCTGACGGAGACTTGAATCGCATACTATGGACTGTGTGTGGATCACTACCAACTACCATATGAACTCCGAATTCACCACGCGGTGTTTCCGTTGATGAGTAGACGATGGAGTTTCTTGGGAGGCCATTGGCTGCCAATCTCATGGCGCAATCTGTATCGCAATAATTTCCGGATGGGAGAAGCGCAAGGCAGCTACTGATAAGTTCCATACTCTGCTTAATCTCGAGGAATCTAAGGTGGAACCTCGCGTAGCAATCACCTCCCCTCAGTACCACAGGACTAAAGTTTAGCAGCTCGTATGAGCCATATGGAACTGATGTCCTGACATCTTTCGTACCACCAGAGGCTCTTAGATTCACCCCAGAGATTCCTTCTACTACAGCCTCTTCAGCTAAGATCTTACCTATGCCAGATGTCCTCGCGATAAAGATTCTGTTGTTGAGTGCTAGCTTCTCCACAGCATCCAGATAGAATCCTATTCCGTCGATGAACTTTCTGATCTTGGCAAGTGCAGACTCTGAAAGATCATTCACAACTCCACCGGGAGTGTAATATGCGAGGTGCATCCTTGCACCAGTGACCTCCTCGAAAATGGCCATTATCTTCTCCCGCTCTTCGATCCCATAGAGAAATAAACTGAGGCACCCGAGGTCAAATGTCATGGATCCGATACTCATGATATGGCTCGAGACTCTAGTAAGCTCATCGAAGATCGTGCGGATAAAAACCGCCCTCTCCGGAACCGATGCATTTAGCAACTTCTCGATTGCAGTGACGTACGCATGCTCTTGGATCACTGGAGCAAGATAGTCCAACCTATCGATGTATGGGATTATGGAGATGAACCTTTTGCCTTTAATTATCTTCTCAACCCCTCTATGAAGGTATCCAGTGATGGGCTCACATGCCACCACTGCTTCTCCGAACATTGTAAGTTTCAGCTGCAGGATCCCGTGGGTAGCCGGGTGATGAGGTCCGAAGTTGATGGTATAGACGTTACTTCGTGAGGCCGTCATTCTTTAGCAACTCATCTATTCTGCTTGCTTGCTCGATGCTCTTATCAATCTTAAAGATGATGTTCGGGATGACACGCAGCGATAGCTTCTTGGCAATGAGATCCTTAAAGAAATGATCCTGCATCTTGAAGAATGCAATCGTCTCATCCACAGTGCCGCTGTCGAGCGTTGTGAAAAACACAGTGGCATTACAGAGGTCAGGAGACAAGTCAACGTATGTGATGGTAACGAGGCATGATGGCAATGCCGGCATTTTGCTACTTTGTAGGGAGTGAAAATCCCCACGTATCAATGCCAGCGAAAAGAGCTCCTTAATCTGAGCAGCAACCTTGTCATTCCTACGTCCAGTCGTTTTCCTTTTCTGCGGGACAAATAGATCAAGCTTGCTCATATCGGTATCACTTCACTGCGAAGCTACTGTAGGGATGATATCACATTTTCTAGCAGTGATACCTGCAAGAGATTAATTAAAGGTGGGGTTCATGAAGCTCTGGCGGAGAGAGGGTTACCTTATTTAGCGTCATAACTCCGACCTGGGATTATGGTGAGGGTATTTAATTCTGTGCATCTGCCATGCAGGCTCGTCAGCTCGATCATTCGGTTGTGTAACACGGTCCCCCCTGCACATCCAAGTTTGTATCCCTTAGCTGAATGTAGTGACGTGCTAGGGTCGCGCTTGGCACTAGGATGGTGGAGTGATTATGTTCGTAAGCTAGTTGTATTGGCTGTCTGCGTACGGTGGTATTTAGGTCAGGGGTGGCAATCTGTCTCGCAAGTCCACATAGGTCCTCTGGTCTTCTTGCAGGTCTGTGTATAGCTACGAGATCCGCTACTCCCGGCCGTGTAACGTTAAAAATTTCTATGCGATTTCCAAGGCGTGTCGCTAGGGCCCTCCAGAGCAAGTTGTCCCTGAGGTGAAGCCGTTCTAACCCTGCGTCAGTTTCTGGATTAGGGCCTCCTATCCCTACAAACGCTCCGTGTGTACATTGCATGAAGAGCCGCCTCAATTCTACATCCTCCCCATGTGTTAGTCCTAACGCATTCATAGCACAGGCATTGTTCTTCGCACCTACCGGAACCCGCACTGCCATTATTTGTGCTTCTCCTAAATGTGTGAGGGTTATCAGTTGGTATGGGATTTCGCGCTGCTGTAACTGTCGAGACGGAGGTAGCAATATACTCCTTTGTGCATTCCTTTTCTTCGATGGGTTCGGAGGTGAATCAAACGGCTTGATTACTGGTGGAACCGGTTTCCTCGAGGATTTCTTGCTTGGTCTGCTTAGACGAGTCGGTGCGAACGATCCTATCTCTGGCTGGGGCTGCCTAGCAGGTACGCACTGTCTCGCTTTCGGTTGGCCCGTAGGTGGCGGAGTAGCAGGTTCATGTACAGGTAGTGAGGTTTCTGATTGTGATTGATTGGGAACTTTCCGCCTGGACGTAACACTGTGTACGAGATCAAATGGAATGTCTTCGGTTCCTGGTTCGTCTGAATTGGCAGATGATTGAGGTGAGTCGAGTTCCCCAATTGCTTTCCTGCGTAAGTCTGCCATCGACTCCACACTGTATTTTGGTGCTCTCTCACGTATTAGTTGTTTGTGTGCGGTGTACTCGGCCGTTGCCGTCTGCATTACTTGGCCAGGTCTGCCAGCTATGGATACTGTGTAGGGCAATCCAGGGGGAGCGAACTCCCTAGCTGACTCAGCCGTCTCAACGTCCGGATCTGTTGGTAAGCTCCTTCGCGGTGGTGA
Source organism: Holosporales bacterium (assembly GCA_031279295.1). GTDB lineage: Bacteria > Pseudomonadota > Alphaproteobacteria > RUG11792 > RUG11792 > JAIRYU01. The sequence goes on from JAITIT010000070.1 coordinate 17,446, forward strand.
AAGACGTCGTCGCGCTATAGTGGGGCGCTCATGCATGCACCTATGCGGATTGTTATGTTTGGATGACTCGTTCTCCGGTGGGCCACGTGGTGCATGGGATTATATTGATTAGTTGAGTAACTAAGATCGGAAGAGCGTCGTGTAGGGAAAGA
>JAITIT010000053.1 GCA_031279295.1 Holosporales bacterium
GGCTCTACCTTCACGTCCAGTGGACAACATGCAGCTCAGCAGCAGCCTGGTTCCGATATACGGTATGACATCTCAATAACCTTAGAGGATGCATACAGGGGTAAGAAGACGAGGTTGAAGTACACTACACTCATCAAGTGCGATGCGTGCTCAGGGACAGGGAGTGAGGGCAGTAAACGTCCGTCTCCATGTCCAACGTGTGGTGGTAGAGGAAGCGTACGGCAGAACCATGGATTTATAACTCTTGAGCGTACGTGTCAGACATGCGGAGGTGTCGGTAGCGTTCTATCAGATCCATGTAAGAGGTGTTCTGGTAGTGGACGCATCAAGGGGGAGAGGAACCTCGAGGTCGAGATACCTGCTGGAGTATCATCCGGGAGCAAGATAAGGATAGTCGGTGAAGGAGAAGCTGGATACAAAGGTGCTTCTCCAGGAAATCTGTACATATTTGTCTCTGTCCTGTCTCATAAAATTTTCACGAGGAGCGATTCTGATTTGCGCTGCTCGGTTCCAATCAGCATGGTTAGTGCAGCCCTCGGTACTAGGATCACAGTTCCCGATTTGGATGGCACTCAGTGTATCATCGATATTCCGCCTGGTACTCAGTCTGGGGCACAGTTCAAGGTGCGTGGTAAGGGTATGCCAATTGTGAATTCCTCGAGACGTGGAGATTTGATTGCAGATATTATTGCCGAAACTCCAGTATCCCTGTCGAAGGGCCAGAGAGAAATTTTAGAGCAGTTTGCGAGTGAGCGTGATGATAAGACCAATAGCCCGAACTCGTTTGAGTTCTTCAAGAAGCTCAAGGACCTGTTTTCGTAGCGTGCAACTTTCATGAGTGCAAGGCCGCGGGATTCTGTAAGTGATGTAGATGAGCTGATGGAGCAGCGTATCGTTAACCTTGTGGATGTATCTGGGTTTATGTACCGTGCCTTCTATGCATTCCCAAGCTTAACTTATAATGATGCTGAAGTCGGGGCTTTATATGGATTCTGTGTGACCATGCTGAAGCTTATTCCTCGATTCCCAAGTTCGATGTTTATAGCAGCATGTGACAGCGGCAGGCGTACGTTCCGAAACGAGATATACGATGGATACAAGGCGAACAGGCTAAAGACGCCAGATGCTCTACTTACACAGATTCCACTAATCAAGGAAGCATGCCGTAAGTTTGGGTTTTCTACTGTGGAGGCTCCTGGGTTTGAGGCAGATGACATCATAGCAACCTACGTAGCGAAGCTGTCAGGTAATCATAGACTAAACATCATCTCGTCCGACAAAGATTTGATGCAGCTCATTGGCAGTGGGATAACGATGTATGATCCAGCGAAGCAAAGATATGTTACCGAGGATGATGTCATTCGAAAATTTGGAGTTACAAGCAACAAGGTACTGGATGTGCTGGCACTGACTGGAGACAGCTCAGACAATATCCCAGGAGTTGCTGGTATCGGTCCAAAAACCGCTGCTGCGTGGATCAGTGAGTTTGGTTCAGTTGAGAATCTAATCGCCAACATCGCACGTTTGCCGCGAAACAGAAAACGACAGCTCCTTGAAGAGGGTACTACCAGTGCTGTTATGTCAAAGGAGCTCGCGGCTCTCAGGTATGATTTAAATTTGCCGTTTGCATACGGCATTTCCGTACCATGTAAGCTCCCGGCATTCTTTGCACGCCATGGATTCAACTCACTACTGAAAATGATGGGGGAGTATGAGTTGTGAAATTGGTCCCCTAAAATTGTACCAACGAGAATGATGGAGGTGGAGTATACTTGTCCTCGCATGGCTTAATCATACATACAATCTCTCTTTCAATTTGATCATTGTGCTAGGACTAATAGAGTATCTTCTGGTAAGCTTTATTATGCTATCTTTAAACTATCTTGCATAGCTTATCATGTTTCGTGGCTATGCAACTAGGCACATATGGTGTATCCGATATGACGAACTGTTTTTATTACTCGTGGATCTTTCGCATCATCTCCAATCTTCTGGCGCAGGCGTGCAATTTGAACGTCGACAGTCCTCTCGGAAACGCGAAACGCAAACTTCTGCGCTAATTCACTCCTAGCACACGGATGATTAAGCCTCTGGCAAAGTGTACGCAGCAGTGTTAATTCCATCGTTGATAAATATACATTCGACTCACCGTGCCTCAGCTCACCAGACAATATATTAAACTCACAGAATCCTAACTTCAAAACTCTGGTGTGGTACTGAGATTGTGATCTAGCAATGATCGCGTTTATTCTTGCAATCAGCTCTCTTTCTTCAAATGGTTTAGTTAAGTAATCATCGACCCCAGCCTCAAACCCAGCGATTTTACTGTTTATATCGCTCATTGCCGTTAGCATTAGTGTTGGCACCATGCTAAAGCGAAACTGCGATTCTCTAAGCGACCTCACGAACTCTATGCCAGATACATTAGGCATCATCCAATCAACAACTAATATGTCAAAACGATCCACTGCGATCAGCTCGTTAGCTTCCAATGCTGATTTCGCCCCGGTCACGCGAAACCCGCCGGCCATCAGCGTTAACGTAATGAGGTGAAGAAGACGCTCATCATCATCTACAACAAGTACTGATTTCACAGGTATGACCTACACGTGATACTGATGCAATAGTGTATCACATGAACATAAATTGCAACGGGTTGGTATGCAGTCCTCCATACTTAGCGATAATACACCTCAGATGTTTAAGGCGTTTACTGCAACATTGAGTGGGCTCCTTTAGTTAGATGTCTCTAACGATGACGGGTTCACCTTTTCGAAAATTACCTCGCACATTAGTGGTTTGTGGTATACTATAACACTGGCATCCGTTGTCACCGAGGTTATTTTCTGTATGGCTAGAGTCACCGTAGAAGACTGCGTTGAGAAGGTGAACAACAGGTTCGCGTTGGTCCTAATGTCTGCACAGAGAGCGAAGGATATAGCTCGTGGGGCGCAACCGTCTGTTCCGAAGGATAACGATAAACCTACAATTATCGCTCTTCGGGAAATTGCGGAGGAGGCCATTTCGATTGACGGTCTATACGTGTTGACGAAAAATAGGATGACGGAAGATCCCGAAATTCAGGAAGTTAACAACGTTACCATTTCTCAGGCTAGCGCCATTGTTGATGATACCGGTGGTGACGACGACGGAGAGTCTTTACTGGACGATGAGGATCTCGCAGCACTAATGGATATCGATGCAATTCTAGAAGAAGAGGATGAAAGCGATGGAGCTATGGACGCTGACGTCGATACTGGCATGAAAAAAAAGTAATGTTCCCGAGGGTAAGATTTGCGCCAAGCCCAACTGGGGTGCTTCATATCGGATCCGTACGGACTGCGTTGTTTAATTGGTTATATGCTAGACATAATGGCGGAAAGTTCTTGCTGAGGATAGAAGATACCGACAAGGTTCGATCCACCGAGCAGAATACAAAACTCATTTTCGAGATACTCGAATGGCTCGGAATCGATTGGGATGAAGAACCGGTAATACAATCGACTCGTCTCACGAGACACCGAGAAGTTGCTGAGACGATGGTAGAGGAAGGCACGGCATACCGCTGCTGCTGCTCCCCAGAGGAATTGGCAGCCAAGAAGGAGAAAGCTCTTTCTAACGGCAAGCCGTATAAATACGATGGGACCTGCCGTGATAGAAACATAACCAACCTACAGTCTGTAATTAGGCTCAAATCCAAGCTGGACGGAAATACGAAAGTGACGGATCTGGTACAGGGAAGTGTTGTGGTTGAGAATTCTCAGCTCGACGATATTGTGTTGCTTAGGTCGGATGGGACTCCTACATACATGCTATCGGTTGTCGTGGATGACCACGATATGGACATCACACATATCATAAGGGGGGACGACCATCTTACTAACACATTCAAGCAGATACAGATATACGAGGCATGCGGATGGACGACTCCCTCATTCGCACACATACCATTAATATATGGACCGGATGGCGCTAAGTTATCTAAACGGCATGGTGCCGCCAGCGCTGTTGATTATCGAGAACTCGGGTACCTTCCGGAGACCATCTCTAACTATCTACTGCGCCTTGGATGGAGTCATGGTAACGATGAAATCATATCAAGAGCCGAGGCTATCGAGTGGTTCGACCTCAAGAACATCGGTAAGTCGCCGTCGAGGTTCGATATGAAGAAGCTACAGAACCTCAATGCACACTACATCAGGCAGAGAGACAACGCATCGCTACTAAGTTACATGCTTCCGTTTTTGAAGGAGCAGATTAGTGAGGCTGAGGAGAAGAGGCTCCTTCGTGGGATGGATGACCTGAAGGCTAGGGCTAAGACGGTGGTTGACCTCGCAGAGGCAACAACGGTGTATGTCGAGGCACCGACACACTATGATGACGCATGTTCGAAGTACGCAACCGATATTCATATCGCTCTGTTGCATGATGTCGTTTCGGTACTCGATGGAATCAGCGGTTCTGTAACCGAGGAGCAGATTGCGCAGAGCATCAAGGAACTGGCAGAACAGCAAGGAGTAAAGCTGATTGAGATAGCACAGGCAATGCGGGCAGCTCTGTGCGGTAGGCTCGTGTCTCCCAGTGTTTTCCAGATAATCGAAATAATTGGGATAAAGGAAACTGTTAACAGGATAAACTCATTCATGGCATATACCAACTGCAAGTGAGGTCTTCACCGAGGATAATCCCGAAGTGTGATGTTATGCGTGTCAGAGAAGAAGAAATTCAAGTTATATCCTGTTGGACACTTCCACATTGATATCACAGAAGTTAGAGTTTGTTGATATGACCGATAAGGCTCTTCCTGGCTTTGGAATGGCCTGCAACTGGTCTTCTATGATTAGTATGATGAGCTCTCCTTATGCTTGATTTGTAATTGGAAGCTTCTGATGTGTACATTGGTACCGGCATTGCCATTCTGTTGATCTCTTGAAAATATAACTGATTCCACGTGCGTCCGAATGGATCACGTCTGTTGCAGCAGTATGCTGCTATGTACCTCGATAACTTTACGCTATCCTCGACCAACACTTCAACTCTAACCTTCGATGGTTTCCTATTGTGAATGCCTAGTCTCATCGCTGCGCCATACGAGAGGTCAATGATCCTGCCAGCGTACACGTACGGTCCGCGATCGTCTATAATTACCACGACCGATTTCCCAGTAACAAGGCTTGTCACCTTCACAACAGATGGTAGCGGTAAGGTCTTATGGGCAGCTGTCATGGCCATCTTATCGAATGGTTCGCCTGTTGCCTTCTTCTTCCCGTGGCAATCATCCCCATACCACGATGCAAGACCAACCTCGTCATACTCGTAGTAGAGCTGTGGATGGTGCCACGAACCCCTACAGTAGTAAGGTTTACATGAGACACATGTAGGGCCAACAGGAGTGCGATGAACGCCAGTGCATCCTGTTAGCGTTGCTGTTACGATCGCTATGGTGCGCGCTCTACTTGCAATTCTCATACAGTGCCCCTATGTCATGATCGCAACCAATCACTGCGAGTGTCGGGCTTGTACTGGTTATTTTCTCTATGCTCTCAACTATCGCGTCGATCGTAACTGCATCAATTTCCTCGATTACCTCAAGAGGCGTTATAATTTTGCGTCGCAACAGGAGCTGGGTAGCTATATAGCATACCCTATCTATTGATGTTTCCAAGCCCTCGAGTTCTGCTACTTTTATCTGTGCCTTTGCTCTTTCAAGCTCCTCAATCGTGATATCTGATTTCATCTTATTGAGCTCTTCCAACGATATCTTGATGATGTCAGTAACGTGTTTGTCATCGCAGCCAGCGCGTACTCCAAACATTCCAGTGTCTCTGTATCCACGTCTGAATGCACCGATGGAGTACGCTAGGCCTCTCTTCTCTCTAACCTCTTGGAAGAGGCGGGATGACATGCCATCACCAAGAATGACCTTCATCACTCTGACGGCATAATTGGATGGGTCATTGTATCCCACACCTTCAAATCCCATGACAATGTGACTCTGCCCAAGGGCCCTTTCGATGTATGTGTAACCACCGCTGTACCTCTGAACTTCTATGTCTTCTGTGCTGACAGCCTTCACATTACCTACATAGTCATTAGCTAGCGAGACAATCTCACTGTGCTCGATATCACCACTGGCGGCAAGCACAATTTTGTCGGCTGTATACTTCGTCATGTACTTTCGCAGATCATCTGGCATCATCGACCGAATGCTATCTTCGGTACCGAGTATGGGTTTCCCGAGCCTGCTCCCGGCGTAACACTTCTCCTGAAATTTTTCGAAGATAATGGCATCAGGCATGTCATCTACCATCTTGATCTCCTGTACGACGACATCCTTCTCCTTGGTAAATTCATCTGCATCCATGATGCTGTTTTGGATCATATCTGAGATTATGCTGATCGCAAGTCTGACATCACGTTTTAAAACCCTGGCGTAATAAGCTGTAGCCTCCTTGTCTGTGTAGGCATTAATTACCCCGCCAACTTCCTCCATCTCCTTAGCTATCTGGAATGCAGTCCTAGTCTTGGTTCCCTTGAATGCCATGTGTTCAAGGAAGTGAGATGCGCCAGCCTGTCTATCATTTTCGTTAACAGATCCGATGTTGATAAACACACCTAATGAAATGACTTGGTTATCAACCATTCTGTCGGTTACGACTGTCAATTCATTTTCAAGTTTGGTTGTAGTGATATCCATTACTTGGTACATTACTTGATGTAGCTGGGACCGTCTGACCAGGGTATCGTTTCACAAACGGTCTGTCAAGCAGCAATGCCGGACATTGGATATAGTATTGCAACGCCGATGCAAAATAGCCACACTGTTAACAGTCTTGGACATACAGCACTCTACTAATGTATGGAAGATATATAGAGTAATGATGAGATACCAGGATCTTGATATAGCTATCTTTTAAGAGAACAAAAACCCGCCGGGTTTAGCTGGTAAGTTAGTTGTTTGATGGGCAGGATAAACACGCACATGCATCGGCTAATTTCGCACGCTACATTAAAATATTCATATTCAATTACATTGGTGTCCATAACGTTATTGCCAATAGCGTTCGGTAATCACGATATTGTTGAAACGATTTTTTTTGTTGACTGTAAATAACCGGAAAATTTACAATACCAGCGATGCGCGGTATATTGTAAGGTAGGGTACCTTGTGAAATACAACAAGCCCGTAGTAGTAGGGCATTTTGTAGTGAGTTTTGACAATGTAGTTAATGGATTTTTAACTGTGGTGATGGCTCCTTTGTTTTTTGGAGCGACTGATAGTCAGGTGATACAACTACTATCTTCGTACGCAGCGTACGCTGCACTATTTATTACTGGTCCCATCGGCGCACTTACATTCGGGAGAATGGGTGACAAAATTGGAAGGAGGAGGATGTTGCTCGTAAGCATCGCAGGTATAGGCATACCAGTGGTATCAATAGGAATACTCCCCACATACAGTACTATCGGTATTGCTGCTCCAATCATATTAGTCTTCCTCAGATTTATTCAGGGGATTTTTAAGGGCGCTGAATTCGCTGGGGTACTAATACATAACCATGAAACTGGTAATAAGGAGGTACGCTCATCCGCTGATGTTGTATCTATCGGGTGTCTCGGCGGGTTTATTGCTGCTGTTGTGTGCTGGGGTATCTCGCAAGATGTGATGCCATCATGGTCATGGCGTGCTCCATTTTGGATTGGTGGATTGTTGGCGCTTGCGACATTCTTATTCAGAATGCGGATTCCAGAGACAGATGATTTTATAAGGGTATTGAATGAGCAGAATATATCGAGGACCCCCATTAGGGACCTACTGCGTGACTACAAGCTTGAAACATTCACTGGAATAGCCGTCGGTGCGACCTATACGGCATTTGCTTACTCATCAATGATGTTCGGCAATAGGCTGTTCCAGCAAGCTGGTTACTCGGTGGCACAGAGTATGTTGTTTAGCGCATGTGACTTGTTTTGGATATCAGCATCGATATCGATCTGTGGGAGAATCGCAGATAAGGTTGGAGTCTTGAGGCAGATAAATTATGCAACGATCATCTTGATGGTAACTGCAATGCCGGTATGCATGTTGATATCCGGTCAGCTCACGTTGGTGAATATATATGTGTACATGATCATCGTCACGTTTTTGGGATCACTTCTAGCGAGCTGCTTTGCTGCGTATGTACTGCAGCTCTTCCCGATCTCATGTCGCTATTCCGGTTTCTCTGTTACTGATTCGTTCGGAGCAATCATAGGTGGTCTGACCCCATTCATGATGTTGTTGTTCTCTTCGGTATTTGATAGCAACCTCGGGTGCGCTGCATGGCTGTATGTAGTGTCGGTACCAACGTTCATACTTGTAAATGTGATGGATAGCATTATGAAGCGTAGACTACGTTAGTGTCATGTTATCATTTAGGAAGGAGTTAGGTGTGCTAAAATTATGGTGCACCCGATTGGATTCGAACCAACGACCTTCTCCTTCGGAGGGAGACACTCTATCCAACTGAGCTACGGGTACACTGAACTAACATACACAAACTACTACTTGTGACCTAACGCGTTCAAGACAATTTTCCGCATAAAACAATTGACCGCTCGCTCAGTAGCTCTTCGCGAAGATAGCGTCTACGTTCGTATTAGTTCCGGTGATAATACACTTACCATCTGTATGTGATTGCTGAGTTGGGATGCACCTAATCGATACAGCTATCTTATCGAGGAGCGATACGTCAGTTACGGATGGATTAAACTTTGCCATCACAATACCACTACCATGCGTTTCAAAAAACTCGATCATCTCATCAATAGTCTTTACGGAATCATTCATCCTCTGTCTACAGCTCTCTTCACACCTCTGCTGCAGAATAGCATCGTGCTGTGCGATCAGGTCGTGGATGTGGCCGATGAACTCATTCTTGCTCATGCTTTCTTTTGCAAGAGTGGTTCTCCTCGTGATACACACCACATCGTCATCCACCTCTTTCTGGCCGATTTCTAAGATGAGCGGTACTCCCTTCCTCACGTAGTCCCACTTCTTGTTTTGCGGCTGGGTATCCTTGTTGTCGATGAGTACCCTGATTGTCTGGCAGAGCACACCCTTGATAGAGTCGCAATACTCCATGATGTCGTTCTTCATTGATGGGCTTCTGATGAGCGGAATTATTACAATATGGTATGGTGCGACTACGGACGGTAGGTTAAGCCCATCGTCATCTGAGTGGCTCATGATAAGTCCACCTATTATCCTGGTGGATATTCCCCATGATGTCGTATAGGTATGGCGTAGGTTGCCGTCGCGATCCTGGAACGTCATGTTGACTGCCTTCGAGAAATTTTGTCCGAGGTAGTGACTGGTGGCGGACTGTAAGGCCTTGCCATCCTGCATTATGGACTCTATTGTGTACGTGTCGACGGCTCCGGCGAACTTATCGTATTCCGGTTTCTGTCCTGGTAT
>JAITIT010000055.1 GCA_031279295.1 Holosporales bacterium
GGCTCTACCTTCACGTCCAGTGGACAACATGCAGCTCAGCAGCAGCCTGGTTCCGATATACGGTATGACATCTCAATAACCTTAGAGGATGCATACAGGGGTAAGAAGACGAGGTTGAACTCGAGTATGCTACCTCTAGCATAAGCTAGTTCTGGATTTACGCCGATAAGCCCGCGACTGCTCCGCAATCAACTACTCCAATCCTATCCACAGCAAAATTGTTGCTGAGCTCCTTGACGAACAGGTTGTTCAGAGCGTGGGACGGATTTATGGCTCTAATCTCCCCGAAGATATCATACCCGAGAACACACAAGTCCCCAATTAGATCAAGACACTTATGCATTACAATTTCCTTCTCATGTCTGAGTCCACCATCATTCTTAATGACTCCATCTTCAAGAATCACGATCGTATTATCTTCCGACGCACCACGTGCGAGCCCACGATCTCGTATCGTGTCATAGTCACTCAGCCATCCGTATGTTCTAGCATGGGCTATATCCGTCAGATCGTCACTCATCCGGAATGAATGACTGTTGTTTCTACCTACCACCGTACGTAACCTCTCATGCGAGAGCTCCACCGTAATCTTACATGTTTTACTCGGCCTCACCGAAATCTCACCGCCTCGAGAACGTACTACTACCTCATCTGGAATCGTCAGGACTGGTACCGTAGTATGCTTGTATTTCAGACCAACATTCAGGAACCTATCCATAAACACAGCAGCCGACCCATCCATAACCGGAACTTCATCGCCATTAAGCTCAACAACGGCATCTGTAATCTTACAGATTCTGAATGCGGCAAGGAGATGCTCTATTACTGCAACTGAGACACCATACTCGTTCGTAATACGAGTACACATGACCGGGTCCAAGACATGCTCCGGCGCTAGCGCAACGAACTGTCTTTCAGCAGGAACATCGATCCTCTTAAAGAGTATTCCATCATCCGACTGAAGCGGGCAGATCCGCATCACAACATTATTACCGCTGTGAACCCCAACTCCGCGAAACCCAACTGGAGTTTCAAGAGTAGCTCTATACCTCGCGTGGCTATACATCGCTAAAACCGCACACCATGCACATATCTAAAATTATACAGCAGCTACCTACCAGCGATCTCATGCGCAATTGTTACAAATTATTACAACTACTCAACAGCTAGCAATGATCCTAATCCTTTCGCTTGCGGTTGCTCCTGAGCACTCTCCTGATCCACGGCAGTCTCCACTTCTCCCGAGTGCTGATCCCTATTACCATAGCTGGCTTTCACAAGGGCGTCAACGAATCTCCTTGCAATCCTTGCAGGGATGCGACCACCTGTTGAATTGGAAGTCATCTTCGCTGACGCGAGGTCATTACCAATCCAGACACCGAAGGAAAAGCCGGCTTTCTTATTGGGGGGATCATAGAAGCCTATGAACCAGGCATCGGAATCACCGTTAGTGCCGGTCTTGGCATACACATACTCATTCGCATTGGCAGCTCTGCCGGTCCCGTTTTGAACCACATTCCTCAGTAGCTTACGACCAGCCCCCAAAACTTCATTATCAAACGCATGCGCCGTAACAATGTCGGATTTACGAAACAATATCTTGCCATCTCTGGTATGGATTTCTATAACGCAGTACGCCCATATCGGCATCCCATCCATGAACGACGTGTATGCAGCTGTTAGATCCTTCAACGTCACAGGAGTCGTTCCAAGGGCAACGCTCATGTCACTCACCGAAACATCGAAGACACCCAGCTTGCTGGCGAATTTCGAGATACTACGCAACCCTATAGATTGCGCTAATCTTATGCTAACAGAGTTCACAGAGAATGTAAAGCCGTCTAGCACAGAAACTTCCCCCCTCGATTGCCATTTATAATTCTTTGGATTCCACCCAGCAATGCTGACTGGCCTATCAGATATCATGTCAGTAAGCTGATAGCCATACTCCAACGCAGCTCCATAGATGAACAACTTGAATGCAGAACCAGGTAACCTACTGGCGGCCACCGCTCTGTTAAACTGAGTAGCCGAGTACCCCTGCCCACCCACCATAGCCTGTATTGCGCCATCGCGCGCCATGCAAATGAATGCTGCCTGGGAAAAGTTGTAGTTCTTGCCTTCCGTCTCAATATAATACGATACAGCCTCCTCAGCGATCTCCTGCTTGCTCTCATCGAAAGTTGTGACTACGACTATGTCATCCTCGATCTCTCCTCCCAAAAGCTTCTTAGCCTGCTCGTACGCGAAGTCGCAAAAGTACTGCTGATTGCGTACCTTGGATGCATCTCCTAGCAAGGTCTTCGCCGCCTGCTCAGCTTCTATCTCCTTTGCGTTTTTTATGAACCCCTGGCCTTCCATGGCCCGTAGAACAACCATGGCCCTGTCATATGCATAGTTGGGATGGTTGCTGGGATTGTATTTTGATGGAGCCTTCAACACACCAGCCAGCACAGCAGCCTCAAAGATTGACAATTGCTTCGCTGATTTGTTAAAATATTTCCTGGAGGCCGCATCTATTCCGTACGTGCCAGCTCCGAAGTACACCCTGTTCAGATACATCATCAAAATCTCGGACTTCGTAAATCTGTGCTCGAGCCAGAATGCAAGTAGGAGCTCCTTAATTTTTCTTGAAACAGAGCGGTCATGGTGCGTCACGGCCCCTTCAGTTATCAAAATGTTTTTAGCTAGCTGTTGCGTTATTGTCGACCCTCCCTGAACGACCCGATGTGCCACATAGTTCTGGTAGACTGCCCTGAAGAAGCCCACGAAATCTATTCCAAAGTGCTGGAAGAATCTCTTATCTTCCACCGCCATAAAAGCCAGTGGTATGTGTTTCGGCAACTCTTCCACAGTAACAACATCTTCATACAAATCTCCGTACGACCCAATAACTTTCCCATCATAAGTCTGAATAGAAACAGCTGGGATACGCACAGCCGTCTTAAGGTTGGTAAGATCAGGCAACGTACCGGCAAAGTACATGAAAGTGACAGCAACGGCAACGCACCCGCATATAGAGCAGTACATACCACAGCGGAATAACCTTCCCACAAACGAACGTCCGCTCCGCTTTCCCCTGCGCCTCCCGCTGTTACTTAATTTTTTCCTTCTCAACGCAAGCAGCTCATACGTGCGGAGTCATTGCGGATTCTAACAGTAATCCACCAATTGTTGAACATGTTTTCACGCCGTGTACATGTTCATTTCCTTCAAGCGCTCCCTAGACCTCCACGCTACTTCTATGCTAGCATTAGCTATGCTTAGCTGGATTTATAAAATGTTTGGTGACTTGTGGCCGATGTTTCTATAGCTGTCGCAAAGCTTGAGGAGAACCTAGGTACCTGGCTTGCGATGGTTAAAGAGTGCGATTCTCTCGAGAAGATCGATGTTGTACGGAGAACTCTCCTTGGAAAATCTAGCCCACTCATAACAGCCCTCGGGCAATTGAAAGAGTTAGATGCGAGCGATAAAAGGTCGTACGGCGATCGTATAAATAAGGTTAAAAACTCGCTGGAAGCAGCTATCACAGATGTGCAAAGTGAGGTTGAGGAACTGCTAGTGCAGGAGAAACTGCAAGGGGAAACCGTCGACATCACACTGCCGTTCGGAAGCGGTAGATTCGGAAGCATGCACATCATTACCCAGGCAATGAGGCGGATAAAACAATACTACCAATCCCGCGGTTTCTCTGTCATCGACGGTCCAGAAATCGAAACCAGCTTTTTCAACTTCGATGCTCTCAATACACCGCAACACCACCCAGCACGACAAAGCCACGATACATTCTACATCGACGGCTTTGAAGATGTACTCCTCAGGACACAAACATCATGCGTCCAGGTACATGCTATGCTAAACGACGGAATTCCAATCAGGATGGTCTCTATGGGAAAAACGTATAGAAGGGACGCCACAGACACAACACACTCACCAATGTTTCACCAGCTCGAAGGGTTGGTAGTCGATAGAACTCCGCTTAGCATCGGACACCTCAAGAGTGAGCTCGTGAAATTTATATCATACTTCTTTGGCGTCAACGATGTGGCAGTGAGATTCCGCCCGAGCTTCTTCCCGTTTGTTGAGCCTGGTATGGAGTTCGATTGCAGATACAGTAAGAAAGATGGAAAGGTTGTGTTCTCACAATCCGGAGACAGGTGGCTCGAAATAGGAGGAGCCGGTATGGTTCACCCCAATGTATTTAAGAGCTGCGGCATTACAGAAGAAGTGTATGGATTTGCTTACGCCTTTGGTATCGAGAGAATCATCATGCTGAGGGATGGCATTAGTGACATAAGGAATCTGTATAGCACAGATCGCAGGCTGCTCAGGCACTACGGACTCCCATCGTAGATATGATCTGCTGGTCCGCGTCAAATGTCGCGTTTTCAATAGGACAGCTCAACGTATACTGGTACGGCATCATCTATGCCACCGCCATATTTGCATCGTGGCTTGTTGCAACGTACGTCCTACGTAAGCTAAGGAGTAATGGAGTGCAAGCACCATCGAAGGAGGAGTTTGACAGCTTTATGTTCTGGGCAATCGTATCGATCATAATCGGAGCCCGCCTAGGCCACGTTCTGTTCTTTGACCTTGAGTACTATATCAAACATCCATCTGAAATCTTTATGCTGAGGAACGGGGGCTTATCATTTCACGGCGCCGTAATCGCGCTAGCTACGTACACCTACTACCTCATGAAGAGAACATCGATCTCGTGGATCACACTCTCCGATATCATGTGTCTTGCCGGAGCGCTCGGCATCGGCATCGGCAGACTCGCGAACTTCATGAATCAGGAGCTATATGGGAAAGTCACCTCTGCCAGCTGCGCCGTTATCTTCTCGATGGTAGACCACATGCCGAGGTACCCCACCCAGCTTTTTGAATCATTCTTCGAGGGCTTCCTGAACTTCTGGCTCCTATTCATAATCTTCCGCCTGCGAGGCATCGGCATACTAGGAACCGGCAAGCTCACAATGGTGTTCTGCACTGTGTACTCAGCCGCTAGATTCATCATAGAGTTCTACAAGGAAGTGGAGGTATACAACTACTTCGATACCGTTTCCCTCTCCGTAGGTCAGGCGCTATCCATCGGGCTTTTCCTCTTTGGTGTGGTGATTCTAAAATTCCCAAGACGCTGTTAGTTTAATCATCACAATGAAACTGCATGCATGCTATAATCATACGAAGCGCTCTAAATTGGTGTGTATACGGTAATGAGTTTTGAAGGTGGACCTATCGTAACAGGAAGCGGATCCGGAGATAGCGGCATCAAGAGGTACATGACGCTCGTGTACAACAGAATGTTCGCGGCATTAAGCTTGACTGGCGTCGTAGCAATGATATGCGTCTCAAGCCCCGGCATACTACAGTTTATGCTCGGTGGCTTCGCAACGATACTAATGATCTCTACAATCGGGATAACAATATATCTCGCCGCTAAGATCAGTACCCTCACCGCAGAGAGGGCATCCACTCTCTTCTGGGTATACTCAGCATTAATGGGAGGATGGATCTCCCCGATCCTAGCCATGTATACCGGTGAGAGTGTTGCGATATCATTCTTTGTGGCCGCAGCATTCTTTGGTGGCATGAGCCTATATGGCCGCCTCACAAATAGGGATCTAACCAGCCTCGGTTCATTCATGTTCATCGGACTAATCTCTGTCCTCATCGCGTCGTTCGCCAACGTCTTCATGGGAAGCAGCAGATTACAGCTTGGGCTATCTGTACTATCCGTCATCATCTTCTGCGGTCTTACCGCGTACGACGTTCAGAAGATCATGCGATTCTACAACGGTGGGGATAGCTGCGAGATCCTGAAAAAGAAGGCTATACTCGGAGCATTAAGCCTATACCTCGACTTCATTAACATCTTCCTAGCACTGCTGAGAGTCATGGGCCGCAGACGTTGAACTCACTCCATACGCAGTGACGTTCCGTAAACGCCTCGGAACTCTGTTCGCATGGGCGTTTAGTGTACTCATCGTTATGAGTACTGTCGCGGTGGGAGTATTTTATTACTATGGCCGTGATCTCCCAAGCGAATCCACCCTCTTAAGATACACCCCGCCGATAACAACCAAGATTTATTCATCGGACGGAGATCTCATTGAAGAGTATGCCATCGAGCACAGAACTATAGTACCCTTCGATAAGATACCCATCATCGTCAACGGTGCATTCATCCTCGCCGAGGATAAGGATTTCTACAGTCACTCTGGCATCAGCATCATGAGTCTCATGAGAGCAGTTCTGGAGAACACCTCCAAAAAATTGTGGCAGAAAAAGCCAGCTGGCGGCTCAACGATTACCCAGCAGATTGCCAAGAATTTGTTCGTAGGCCCCATGAGGAGTATTACCCGCAAAATCAGAGAGGCCATCATGGCATTCCGCATAGAGACTACCATCGAGAAAAACAAGATCCTGGAGGTATATCTGAATCAATTATACCTCGGAAAAGGGTGCTACGGCATAGCTGAGGCATGTGCAAATTACTTCGACAAACCCCTCTCTGAAATTGAGCCACACGAGGCTGCGTTCCTGGCCGCAATCCCAAGCGCCCCGTCTATATATATCAACATGAAAAATTCCACAAAACTACTAGCTAAGCGAAACTCAATCATATACCAGATGTACGACTTCGGATACATCTCAAGGGAGCAACTTCAATCTTCACTCCGCAAGCCAATCAGCATAAAACTGAGGAAGCATAAATTACTAGCCCCATACTTTTCGGATGAGATATTCAGGATGCTCTCGCCACAGATCTCTCGCCATGATTTCTTCAGATCCGGGTACTCCATTACAACGACGATGGACAAGAAGATTCAGTACTGCGCTGAAAAAGCATTAGAAAACGGCCTCATCAAATTTACGCAGTCAGAAAAATGGGGAGGCACATTGGGACATGTTGATAATCTACAACACCTGCCTCTCCGCCAGTTAACAACCATCAACAAACGTCTACCATTAACCTTCAACCAAATTGAATCGTGCGTCGTAATATCGATATCAAAATCGAAGAAGGAGATATTCTGCCGGAGGGCCGATGGCAGCCCCATCACGATAGAACGCTCAGCATCACATTACCAAGGACACTTACTATCTAAGGGAGACATCGTACTATGCCGCAACACCACCGGAAAATCGTATGAACTATACCAAACCCCGAAAGTCACAGGCGGCATCGTAGTTCTCGACCCAAGGACTGGAGACGTCCTCGGAATGTCAGGAGGCTTCAGCTTCAGCGTGTCAGAATTCAACTGTATCACGCAAGCAATGAGGCAACCTGGCTCCACAATTAAGCCATTCGTGTATGCCGCCGCTATCGAGGATGGTATGACAGAATACGATACCATCGAGGATGCAGAGGTTCACATTACCCTCCCAGACGGCACAAAGTACTCCCCACAAAATTACTCAGGCAAAACGTACGGTCGTACCTACCTAAGAGATGGTGTCATATACTCCAGAAATCTCACCACCGTTAACCTCGCGCTCAAACTCGGAATGGAGAAAATCTCGAATTTCCTAAAGAGAGCTGAGCTCGTGAAAAAAGAAATCCCAATCTCAGTAGTCCTCGGTTCCGTAGAAACGTCCCCCATAAAACTAGCCTCAGCATTTTCAACATTTTTTAACGATGGAGTTATGGTGTACCCAAGATTCATATCGCAAATAACCTGCGCCGGTACCCCAGTCAAAAATCGATACTGCAATCGCTCATCGAAGAGGTTGATGTCTCAAGAAACCGCGAACACGATGAAATCAATCTTGCGTGATGCCGTGAAATACGGCACCGCCAATCGTGTCGCCTACCTCGAAGAAAAATACGGCATCGAACTCTACGGCAAAACCGGTACCACTAACAAGTTTAAGGATGCATGGTTCGTCGGGTGTCTTATCGATCCAAAATCGCATAAGGAATATTTAGTATGTATCTTCGTCGGCCACCAAACATCCCTCTCCCTTGGTCATCATAAATCTGGTGCCATCGTAGCCCTCCCAATATTCGAGAACTTCATTCACAGCATGTTCGCAGATTACCCCTCATTATGAAGAAACCCGACTATAAAAAGCTATGCTGGCACATCACGAAACTATTGTATAATCACAGCTATGTGACGATCTTATTGTAGGGTCAAATCATTAGGTAACTTAGTTGAATATCTGTGAGAACAAAGCGCTATTCCTTGATAGGGACGGAGTTATTAACGTTGATACAATCGACGTATGCCGCATAAAAAATTTCAAGTTTATTGATGAAATTTTCGAAGTATGCTGCACGGCGCAGCAACGTGATTATAAAATTATCGTCGTGACAAATCAGTCTGGCGTCAGCAGAGGAGTATATACAGAAGCCGATGTTACAAACTTGCACAAATATATGATTCAGCAATTTGCTGAACGCGGCATTCAGATTACTGACGTGTACGTATGTACGAGCCACGACGATTCCTACGAAGACAGAAAACCAAACCCCGGAATGTTACTCAAAGCACAGGCGAAGCACAGAATAAACATGGCAAGCTCGCTCCTCATCGGAGATAAAGAACGCGACATCTTAGCCGGAATCAACGCAGAATGCGGCAAGACGATTCTATTTACATCAAGCCCCTGTGTATCTACCAAGGCTGATGTCGTAGTCCGCTCCCTATTAGAAGTGTTAACCTACCTGTAATACCTGATCTACAATTCCAGAGACATCAATTTTTCTATCAATGACTCAAGCTCTTCGCACGACTTGCATGTCAATGTGAAAACCCCACCTTTCTGTGTAATCTTAAGTTTGGTATCGATCTTTAACCTGGCCGCAATCCTGTAGGCAATATCAGCAGATTCAGCATCCCTACTCTTGTCTATCATCGTGCCGATTTTCAAATCATCAACATGCTCCTCCACAGGCTGGCGACCTCCCGCTAGATCGCGAACTTTATTATCCATTCTCTCATGCATAAATTTTTCAAGCTGTCGAACGCTCCAGCCTTCGCGTGCGGCCGTTTCAGCGATAAATTCCGCATCATACACGCCAACCAAGCATCTCCCATGCCCAGCGCTCAACTTCCCCAACTTAATCATCTTTCTAATGCTTTCTGGCAAAGCGAGCAATCTCATCGTATTGCTAATATGACACCTGCTCTTGCTGAGCATCTCCCCCAAATCCTCTTGTCTACATCCGCATGATTCTATCAGCGTCTTCAAAGCCTCAGCCTCCTCGATTGGATTCAGATCAGTTCGCTGGAGGTTCTCTACCATTGCTAGAATCATCACATCCCCATCGCTACAATCCACTACGTGCACCGGGACATCGGATAATCCAGCGATTTTAGCAGCGCGCCACCGCCTCTCTCCAGCCACAATCTCGAACTTCTCACCGACATTACGTACAACAATTGGCT
Organism: Holosporales bacterium; assembly: GCA_031279295.1. Classification (GTDB taxonomy): domain Bacteria; phylum Pseudomonadota; class Alphaproteobacteria; order RUG11792; family RUG11792; genus JAIRYU01. Next base: position 9,405 of record JAITIT010000055.1, read on the forward strand.
GCAATATCCCATGAGATTTTATTGAATTCGCCAGCTCATCCAGCGCCCCTTCATCAAAATATTTACGAGGCTGCGACTCATTGGGAACAATATCATCCACGCTGACAGCTCTAGTCTGCGACTTATCAGAAACCGTTGAATCACCTAACAAAGCCGACAATCCTCTACCTAATTTTCCCTTCATGCTCTTATGCTCTCCCTTCTCAAAAATTCCCTCGCTAAATCCATATACGCTCTCGCCCCAACGCACTGAACATCATAAAGCAACACCGGGCGTCCGTGCGATGGCGCCTCCGATATTTTCACGTTCCTCGGAATAACGCTATCGAACACGACATTACCAAGATGCTCTCTCACGTCCTTCGCTACCGACAGGCTCAACGCATTTCTCTTGTCAAACATGGTCAAAACAACCCCAAACAGCTTTAAACGACGATTGTATATTGCTTTAATCTTGTCAATAGAATTTAGAATATAACTCAATCCCTCCAGCGCGTAGTACTCACATTGCAATGGCAACAAAGCCCCATCCGCGGCTACAAGCGCATTTAACGTCAAAATTCCCATTGATGGAGGCGAATCTATAACGACATAATCGAACATATCCGCGTATGCTGCTATAACATTCCTCAAGATACCCTCCCGACTCTCCACTTGCGCCAACTCAATTTCTGCCCCCACAAGATCCATGCTAGCCGGAGCAAGAAGCAGCCCAGGCACCTGTGTTTGAACGATTGTCTCAAGCAAGGTTTTCTTCCGAGAAAGAAGATCGTAACTTGTGTTTGCACCCTTTGCGTAAATTCCCACCCCAGTCGTAGCATTCCCTTGCGGGTCAAAATCGACAAGAAGAACTTTCTTCCCAATCGCAGCAAACGCCGTGGCTAGATTAACAGCCGTCGTAGTTTTCCCGACTCCTCCTTTTTGATTCGCGATAGCTATACTTATAGCCATTACAATAATGATCTAACGTTCGTTATTTTTAGTATAACACACCCACTCCTTGTAATGCTATCACTGATTTCACAATCAAACGAAAAACTTTTCCGAGCCGATTCCAACTCTTCCCGATATGATGCGCCCTTATGAAAAACGCCAGTCATAATTCCCGTTTTTGTCATGAGCATCAGTAATTCCCTCACCTTGCCAAACGCTCTCGAAACCATAGCGACATTACATGTTTCACGTGAAACATCGAGATTCCACACATCTCCGTTGTATATCTTGAAATTTAATCCAATCACAGACTTAACTTCCGCCAAAAATACACATTTTTTTAGGCTTTTTTCGCATAATATCATATCGCCGAACCCAAGAACCGACAAGACAATCCCCGGCAATCCAGCGCCGGTTCCAATGTCTGCAACCAAACTATCCTTGTGTAATAATCCGGCTATTTGAGCGCTGTCAAGAATGTGTCTCGTATAAATTTCTTGCGAGGAGCTTGTGCAAATCAAATTTATTTTTTGTCCCCACTTGAGAAGTATGGACACATATTTATCGAGCGCCGCTCGCTCCGACGCGGCGTACATAGACAAATGTTTCACGTGAAACATTTGATACCAAAACATCGCGCATTATACGCACCAACTTGAGCTGCGGCCAGGTTGATATCGGTAAAAATTTCTGAATTTGGATAAAAAACCACACTATCGCAGTTGGCTATATTTTCTGCGCTTGCAATATTGCAATCCATCGAGAGATCTTTCGATGATTCGTGCACAAAAAAATCTCCCCCTATTGCTGGGATCGCAATCAGGTAGCTTTTGTGAATTTTCCCTACTACAGATGAGTAGGATAAAAAACTTGAAACACCGATAATCTCTGTCGCAGTGTTGGCAATCAAAAATCCGATAGCAATGGAAGACATTGTCCTAGTTGCCGTAAATGATCCTGGGCCTAATGGATACACGATCTTATTCACGTCTTGAATCAAGTTTTCTGCAATCGCGTTATGTATTAACGTAGGGGCTATGTCAGCAATGTCATGAGCATTAGCTATGTGGTGAATCTTTGAAATATCACCAGCTAAAATGTGTAGTTCATTCTCTTTTATGAAGTAAGATAAAATCATGAGCGCCTCAATTCTACATTAACGTAAGTGGCGATTTTTGATAATATATCTTGTGATGGGAGCGGTAGATGTGTTAAGCGTGTGTCATCACGGATTATACATTCCTGAATTATCCACCTGCGTACGCCACGTTCGCCTAAAGATTGCGCGATACTGATCAGGTCAGCATCGGTGATATTGCGCGAATCATAAGTTGTCCGTATCTCGTAATTTACCCAGGAGGCCAAAATAATGCTCAAACTTTCAGCCACGAGCTTACCACTATCTGCCACGTTCGTTATGTCTTTGTAAGACTCGAAGCAAGTTTTTATGTCAAGCCCTACCCAATCCAGCGTTGGCAATATCACTTTTAGCGCATTTGGGATTACGCCAGAAGTATGGATACCAACCGCATAACCCAATTCTTTTACTGATTCAATTGCCTCCCTCAGATTCGGCTGCAACAGCGGCTCGCCACCAGAAAAAACGATTGCTTCTAACAATCCAACGCGGGTTTTGAGAAATGATAAAAACTCCTCACGTGATACGTTCCCTGATAACGATGAATCTAAAAAATCTTGATTGTGACAATATACGCATCTGAGCGGGCATCCCTGGCAAAAAACTACGGCCGATAATTTGCCGGGGTAATCTAGTGCGGAAAATTTGAGTATGGCAGCTATTTTCATTTTAGAGCAAATTCATCGCCGATCACTTTAAAGCGCTGCCTGCGTGCTTTTGCGCGGGATGAAATCTTGCTGCCAGATGCCATTTTGTAAAATGTAATGAGCTCATTTTTCACTAATTCACATGCTTTGTTTTTATTTCGATGCGCTCCTCCAACAGGCTCCTTGATAATAGAATCTATAACTCCGAATGACAGCAAATCTTGGGATGTTAGTCTCTGAAATTCAGAAGTAATTGCTGCTTTGGAGTCGTCTTTCCACAGAATTGATGCGCATCCTTCTGGAGAAATCACTGAATAAATCGAGTGCTCAAGCATCAACACATAATCTGAAGTAGCAAGAGCAATCGCGCCGCCAGAGCCTCCCTCTCCTATAATTATACTGATGCAGATGGAATCGATCTGCATGCTTAGCATCATGCATTCAGCAATAGCAGTAGCCACTCCACGTTCCTCAGAGCCTGCATCAGGGCAAGCGCCAGGCGTATCGATGAACGTAAAAACGGGGAGCGTAAATCTATTTGCAAGCAACAACAATCGCTGGGTCTTTCGATACCCTTCCGGACGCGCCATTCCAAAGTTATGCTTCAATCGTGACTCTGTATCGTGACCCTTTTCCTGGCCAATCACAACACATTTGATGTCATTGATCTTGGCCAATCCCCCTATAATCGCCTGGTCATCTGCAAATAATTTGTCGCCAGACAACTCAACAAAATCCGTAAAAATGTGACTCAGGTAATCGGTAAATTTTGGACGCTCTGGATGTCTTGCTACCTGTGTTTTTTGCCATGGTGTTAGATTTTTATAAAGCTGCGCGAGCATATGATCAACCTTGCGCTGCATCTTCAGAATCTCTGAGGTTACGTCGATATCGCCAATCCTAGCAGATTCACGTAGGGCAGAAATCTTATTTTCAAGATCAACAACCTGTTTCTCAAAATCTAATACGAAACGCATAGGCTAAACTCCAGCACAATGCCATTACGCAAACGATGGAGGCCGAGACCGGAATCGAACCGATATAAAAGGATTTGCAGTCCTCTGCATAACCATTCTGCCACTCGGCCGAACACCATCACTCACGAATGGTAACAGAATGCACATAAGCCGGGCAAGCGAAATATAATATGTACAAGCTCGCCAATTTTGAGACAGGCTGGTATGCCTCCAGCACTACACCAATATATTCCATAGGAATGAGCCCTTGCAATTCATGGTTTGAAAGTTCCCAGATCCTTAGCTATCGGCTCTTGCTTTTCTTGTAGTGGTTACGATACGGCATCTGCTACTATACCGGCAGTACCGACTTGTTGAAATTCATATGTCAAAAAGTTTTGATAGCAGCCGTTTCCGAATGGGGGTGGGAATGGTATTGATCAATGATGATAAAAAAATTTTTGCCGGGAAAAAAAATGCCGTCAACACGCAGATGGTATCTTGGTTTCTTAAAAAGCCGTGGCAGATGCCACAGGGAGGCATTGAAGACGGAGAGACGCCACTTGAGGCAGTACTTAGAGAGCTAAAAGAGGAAGTTGGAACTGACAATGTTGAGGTCATTGCAGAGACCAATGATTGGCTTGAATACCTAGTGCCATGCGCACTCAGGCGCAAGGGTAACAAAGTGGTTGGCCAGCGACAAAAATGGTTCTTGTTGAAGTTTTTAGGAGACGATAGTGCGATTAATATCAATGCAACGTCACATAGAGAGTTTGATGCCTGGAGATGGATGTCTGCTGGCAACATCATAAGGCTTTCTGTCCATTTCAAAAAACGGTTGTACATGGATGTCTTCAAAAAATTTCACTGGTATATATGCCCAAATGAAAAGTAGTGTCAGTCCCGTGAGGAGGGCCTACGGTCCTTAGTTGGTCGTTACCAGTACAAGTCACAATCGCAGCCATCCGGGTTATAGGCCAGTTCACCGAGTTCTGATATTCTGAGTCCAATTCCCGATGCTGCGCAAACTGCGCCGATGCCCACGTCTGCTGGGTTTCCATTCGATTATGGTAGCAGAGGTGAAACTGTCGCCAATTGCATTCCTTCATTCTAAAAATGCTATCGCATAATAACTCGCGTAGAAACGTTTATCCATGGAGAATATATGATGTAACATACTTCACCTACCACCTGCGTTGTAATCTGGTGTATCATTAATTTGTAACTCAGTGCGTTAGATCATCTAGACATAGCCTATGCTTAATTACCTCGCCGGGATAATCGGTAGCCACAACTCCAGATTGATACGGAAATATCGCAAGATTGTGGATGACATAAACACGCTTGCCGATGAGATAGCAAGGTTGTCCGATCAGGATCTGGCGAATAAGACCGCCGAACTCAAGGCGCAGCTTGCGGATGGCAAGACACTAGATGACATATTACCAGAGGCGTTTGCGGTGGTACGCGAGACAGCAACCAGGATACTAGGAATGAGGCATTTTGATGTGCAGCTTCTCGGAGGCATTGCACTTCACAACGGTCAAATTGCCGAGATGAGAACCGGTGAAGGAAAGACACTTGTTGCCACATTGGCAGTATACCTGAATGCGCTAGCTGGCAAAGGAGTACATGTTGTGACAGTAAACGATTACCTCGCCAGGCGAGACTCTGAGTGGATGGGGAGAATCTACAGGTTCCTCGATCTCTCTGTTGGCGTTGTAATTGGTGGGATGTCCGATTCCAATAAGAGGGAGGCATACCTGGCAGACATCACATATGGAACCAACCACGAATTTGGATTCGACTACCTGAGGGATAACCTGAAGTTCAGCGAGGCAGAGATGGTTATGCGACCATTTCACTACGCTGTGATCGACGAGGTGGACAGCATCCTGATCGACGAAGCGCGTACCCCGCTCATCATATCTGGGCCAGATGACAATGCGTCTGATCTATACGTAGCCGTCGATTCAGTTCTTAAGAAGATTGAGGATGGAGACTTTGAAAAGGATGAGAAGAACCGCAACGTGACGCTAACTGACAAGGGCGTCGAAAGGGTGGAGTCAAGCCTAAGGGAAATTGGTATTCTCAAAAGCGACTCGTTGTACGATCCCAGCAACATCACGCTTGTATACCATGTGAACTGCGCACTAAGGGCAAACAAGGTGTTCACACGCAACATAGACTACATGGTACGCGATGGCCAAGTATTGATTATTGACGAGTTCACTGGTAGGATCATGGACGGCAGGAGGTACTCAGAAGGGCTACATCAAGCGCTTGAAGCAAAGGAGGGAGTTAAGGTCCAGACAGAGAGCCAGACTGTCGCAACAATATCGTACCAGAACCTATTCAGACTATACCCGAAAATTGCGGGGATGACCGGCACAGCAATGACGGAGGAAGCAGAGTTCGAAGAGATCTATAAACTTCGCGTAGTCAGCATTCCGCCAAATGTTATAGTAAAGAGAATCGACCTTGAAGATTCTATGTATGTTACGCTCGCCGAAAAAGATAGAGCGATCATCGCCTTAGTAAAGGAGTGCTGTGCGAGGAGGCAGCCAGTACTTGTTGGGACTACCAACCTTGAGAGATCGGAGTACCTGTCCAAGATCCTCGTTGCCGAGGGGATCAGGCACAATGTGCTAAACGCAAAGCAGCATGAGAAAGAAGCGTACGTAATAGCGGAGGCTGGAACTCCGGGAGCAGTTACCATAGCTACCAACATGGCTGGGCGTGGTACGGACATCAAGTTAGGGGGCAGTCTCGAGATGAGAATCGACCTCGAGTGCGCTGGTATAGCTGACCCAGACGAGCTTGCACAGAAGACTGCTCTTATAAAAGAAGACATAGAGAGGAAGAGGGAAGAGGTAGCCAAGAGCGGAGGGCTCTTTGTAATAGGGACAGAGCGCAATGAGAGCCGCAGGATAGACAACCAGCTCCGCGGTAGGTCAGGAAGACAGGGCGACCCTGGAGTATCCAAGTACTTCATATCGCTAGAGGATGATCTCATGAAAAGGTTCGGATCTGCGAACCTAACCAACAGATTCAGAAAACTCTGTAAGAACGATGAGGAGCTCTCATTCAGATGGATGTCGAAGGCTATTGAGAAGGCGCAGCAGCGCGTGGAGGCATACAACTTTGACATACGCAAACAGCTACTGAAGTACGATGACGTCATGAATGATCAGAGGAAGATGGTGTACGACCAGAGGAAGGTGCTGATGCAGACTGAGGATGTATCCGAGCACGTTCAGGACATGATTGATGATGTGCTGGATTATACCGTTGATAGAACGGCACCACAGGGAACAGTTCCAATTGAGTGGAACGTTCAAGAGCTTGCAGACACGATGAGGCGGGTATTTAAGATAGACATAAGCACCGACGAGATTGCTAACGATTCAGCGATGACCAGAGAGCTACTACGGCAGAACTTGGGGGACATGGTCGCTGGTCTCCGCAAGGCACGTAGCGAGAGAATAGGAGCTGACATGATGAGACATGTCGAGAAAGAAACGGCTCTTAAGACGCTTGACCTTGAGTGGAAGAATCACCTGGTAGTGCTAGAGCACCTACGACGCGGTATTAATCTGCGTTCCTACGCCCAGAAGAATCCACTCAACGAATATAAATTTGAGGCATTCAACATCTTCCAGGGCATGCTACACAAGGTACAGATCGACGTGCTGACGACTGTGTTCGGGTATGAGTTCGACATCGGCAGCTTAGCTATGGCTGCGTACAACGACAGATATGACTACGATGAATACGACTACGATGATGAGCGTACCTCTGATGCGGAATATGAGGTCGACACTAGCGATACTAATACGGATGAAGACGTTGAGGATCAAGATGATGCGGATGAAGAATACGTACTCAAAGAGCCAGCTGTGGAGTCCCCACTAATCCAAAGGAATGTGACGACATACACTACGAGGAATGCCATCTGCTACTGCGGATCAGGGAAAAGATATAAACACTGCTGCGGACAAGTGAGGCTTCTACAAATCGATATCACCCCTCTTCAAGGAAGTTCTCCGTACCAACCTTCGGAATCCCCAATAGAGAATCAGGCCGTGGAGGAGGTGCTGCATGGTAGCGTGGAGGAGGTGCTGCATGATAGCCTGGAGGAGGTGCTGCATGGTAGCGTGGAGGAGGTGCTGCATGATAGCCTGGAGGAGGTGCTGCATGGTAGCGTGGAGGAGGTGCTGCATGGTGGCGTGGAGGAGGTTCTGCATGATAGCGTAGAGGAGGTGCTGCATGATAGC
>JAITIT010000005.1 GCA_031279295.1 Holosporales bacterium
CTCTCATATCCGAGTCCTATGCTCCACCAACTGTACGGCTACCGATGATTCATAGGGTTCTGACTATAGCCATATCACGTGCCACCACTTTTAATTGTGGTTGGTGGAAAATATATGAGAGAGTTGAGGCGCAATAGACCTACCCAAAAGCACAGCCGCTCACAAAAGCATGTACGTAGCTTATTTGAGCTAAGCCTTGGAGAAGGCTAATTTTGCAAGTTATGAAGCGTTAGGGAGGATAGTTATTTTACTTCGAATCGACTGACGTGTAGTGCGCAGGACAGTATGGATGCTTCTGGATAGCGAGCTGTTTAATCTTTCCTGATCTTGTCCAGACGTATAGTCCACGGCTATGCTCCGCACCAAGCTCTCCGTCATATTCCTTCTTGTTGAGTTTCCCGCTGAAGCCGAGGCTTTTCTGAATGGACGAAACCTGCAGCCTGCTCTTCTGGAGTGAGGTTGTATAGAATTTCCCATCCATTGTGAAACATACTACGCCGGAGTTGGGAGGAATCACCACATCAGGCTGATCTTCGCAGATCCACATTATGGTCCCAATTAAGCTGATGCCAGCTCCCGCGTACCTGCACCTTGTTTTCAGTAGCGTAAGGATAATGCCGCCGCCGATGATGATGTATAAGCTTGTAAGGGATGGGGACTTAATTGTAATTACCGACCCTGGGAGTTCAGATATCCATCCGAGGAAATAAGTCAATACCGCCAGCACATATCGTAAGGCAATCATAAACACATCTGTAAACGTACACGTAACGAATGTCGCTATCATAAGTGGGATTACGATGAAGCTCACTACCGGAATTGCAACTATGTTCCCGAATAGTCCGACAACACTAAATCTGTTAAACGTTGCGACAGACACTGGGAATGTTGCAATTGAAGCTATGGTTGTCGTTAGTGCTGAAGATGCAATATAGAAACACATCTTTTGTATCAATGTATTACACCTCTCCCTAAATTTTTGGATTTCGCCGTGAAGGGTCTCGTAGGCTGATACCAGCGCAACGATAGCTGAGAACGATAACTGGAAGCTAACTAGGAACATGGACCCAGGATCAAACAGCAGTATCATAAATGCTGCGAATGCAACACTCCGTAACGACACAACTTTTCTGTTGCAGAGCATGCTCAACAGGAAGATGGTTGTCATTATGAATGCCCTTACAGCTGACGGAGATGCTCCAGATATTTTCAAGTAGAAGAACGTGACTAGGATTGTTGCGACTGCAGCGTACTGTCTCGGGTCAGCGCTTCGTAATAGTAGGAAGATGTACCTAGCTATCCTGTAGAAGATAATGAAAATTAGGGAAGCCACAATTGACATGTGTAGCCCTGAAATAGCGAGGATGTGGGCCGTACCAGAGTTAATATATTTATCACGGATCTCAGGAGAGATCGAGGACTTATCTCCGGTCAGCAGAGCGCTTGCTATGCCACCTGCCGTTGCTCCCATTTCTCTTACAACGTACTTCGTGATGTTGCGTCGTATGCTAGAAAAAACGTAGTGGTGTTCAGAGCGATCGTGTTGCTTGTAGATTGTGTATACGATGCCTGTTGCATCTAGGCCTATCAGTGAGTTGTACTGTCTCTGATCGAAGGAAGTTGGAATCGCTGCAAGTTTGTACGGCAAGATCTTTCCACGGATCTTCACGAGATCATTGGGGTTGATACCGTGTAGCATGCGTACTGAGCATGTCATCTTCGCCGTCCTGATAAACTGCAGCTTATCAGTCGATGTGAACTTCATATCGTCCAGTGTAATGCGCTGCATGTTCTTCATAGTCGGATGAGTCTCATCTATAAACTTGACTGTTGCTGTAAACTCAGCTGAATTAATTTCATGCTCCAAAAACTCCTTCTGCGAAAGCATTGTAGTTTCAAGGATGCCACCTGTCTGCGAAACATAGATTCCAGTAACAAAGGTCAACATCAGGAGGACGGCGACCTTGGAGTATCGACGGATCGAGAACGTTCCACAGAGGGCACAGAACACAAAAATCAGCAGGTGTGAAAACTTACTGAACGGATTGAAGACTCCGACCATTATTCCGAATCCCAGGATAACTGGGGCAAACAGTGGTATCGTGCGTTTCTCAATAAGAATGTCGCCAGATACCGTAGGCAAGTATGATGTGGCCAAAAGATTCCCCTTACGCGATAGGCATTACCATATGCGATACGTTCAGCGTACTAAAAGCACGCTATGTAGCACAATGGTAAATGTACCGTGTGCTGTAGATAAATCAAGCAACTCTGCTTCCTAATCTTGATCTAAGGTATGGGTCATGGATTGATGGGAAATGAACTAATCCTAAGCCTCAGAGTAGAACACCAGAACTATCTCATTTTCTTAATGCATTCAGTTATCATGATGTCTGTTGGTGCTGAGATTCCGATTTGTTGGATTACCTCCGATAGGACCTTGCTTACTTTGCTTTTGCTGTATCCCAAACTTATTAGGCCGAGCATCGTATCGTTCATACTAGTATTACTGAGGTTGGAGAGATCATTAACCTGACCTATGCTCTTGTCCCTCAGCTCCAGTAAGATTCTCTCGGCTGTTTTTTTGCCGATACCACCGACTCTACATAACAATGATGAATCCTGAGTCGCTACGGCCATCGCGACATCTTCAGGAGATAAACACGATAGAACACGCATCGCCGACTTGATACCAACCCCGTGCACCGAGAGCAGTGCCTCAAAAATTTTCTTCTCCCAATCGTCAATAAACCCACACAAGAACTGAGCATCCTGCCTGATCATCTGGATGATCATCAATGAGATGGGTGTTCCAACTATAGCTGAGTTTCGTACCTTATCGGAAACGAGTACGGCGTACCCAATGCCATTGACATCGACGATAATCGAGTCATCTAGAATCGAATCAACTCCACCTCTAATTTTAGCGATCATCGACCGAACGCCTACATACTGTCCATGGCGTACACTGATCATAATTATACCAGATCACACTGATGCAGGAGGTACTCAAATACACCTGGGAGACCTCCATCATGAATAGGGCCTGGGAGGAAAATTTGACTTTAAGCAGGGCTTGGTCTCCAGGTAAAACACCGCGTACTCAGCTGTGTAGTCGTGATTTTTTTATGGGCGTAAAAATAATTTGCATCCCACAAATGTCCAGCTGTACCATAAACATATGAGGTGGCTGTTCTAAGCTATCTCATACTCAGTTCACCCGCTACTAATCCTAACATCTGGATGAAATGGGTGTCAATTAACATCTGATTAACAATTTAGAAAGGAGGCATGATATGTCTAACTTTAACAAAGGAGCATTCTTAGAGAATGCAAAGAGAGTATACCTCAAAGTAGGTGATACGTTACCAGATACAAATCTAAGGAGGAGGTTAGATGAATTCATAGACTATAATAAATCACGTTTCGCCAGACATCTGGATGATATATGTAGCTAACGTCGTTGGTAATACGACGTTCACATTATTTATGGTAAAGCTATCACCAGGCCGGAGATTAATGATTGATATAGGACCTGAGTAGAAGTGTTAGAAACTCACGGAAAGAGAGATTATGTGCATAACGCTCCTATGCGGTATGAGGTGGATGTAGACCGATCAAGTCGGAGACATATACCAAATTGGTTATCGCTTCTGCGCGGTACTTCAGATAAAATCTGGAACCATATGGTGTGCATAACGTCCAGCCCCTGTGTATAGTCTATTTGAGATTGCTATCCTCACCTCACCTTTCAGTATCGTTCTGCTGATGCTTGCGGTCATGCCGCTGATAGCATCAAGGTTTTGGAAGAAGCATGAGTGGACCGTATTGCTATCAATCGCGTTGATTTCAGTCGTATGCACGTATGTGAAGCTCCCGAACTTCAAGGAGGTAATGTACCATTCGCTAGTAGATGATTACCTACCATTCATCATAATGGTGTTTACTCTGTACGTGCTTAGTAACGGTATACACGTCAAGATTAAAGCATCATCAAGCACACTGACGAACACTATTTTTTTGGGAGTTGGGAATATCTTCGCGTCACTCATCGGTACCACAGGGGCTTCGGTATTGCTGCTGCACTCATTCCTAGCGATAAATAAAGGACGTCAGCATAAGACACATCTGGTCATATTCTTCATATTAACAATGGCCAACATCGGTGGGATGCTAACCCCTCTCGGCGACGCCCCTATCCTTCTGGGGTATCTGCATGGAGTTGATTTCGAATGGTCGCTTGTAAAGCTGTTTCCGATCTGGTTCGTAAGTACAGCCATATGCATGGCTTGCTTCTACCTCATCGATAAGTTTTTCCTGAGGAAGGAGAGAGAGCATATAGACACAGAGGCTATTTCAACGCAAGTTGTTGATGAGGTTAACACAGTGCTTACAGATGAAGCTGTTGATGAGCTATCCCAGGAATGCGATGGGAAATCCAATCGGAGATTCTCGATCTCGATTAGTGGGTTGGGAAACGTTACCCTTCTGCTCCTGACAGTTGTGACGTTGTTCGTTGAGTTTCAAGACTTAATAATCGGCAGCATCACGATTTCACATATGCTAATCAGGAATATGCTACTACTGACCTTCGCTGCCATATCGTTGTTCACAAGGAAATGTAACGATATAGACTTCTCACCGTTTTCGGATGTAGCAAAAACCTTTCTTGTAATCTTCATAACGATAGCTCCCGTGGTATCAATCCTGGACATAAACTCAGACCGCATCCATGCCCTCTTCATGCAGATGACTGACGAGACGAACGTGGCATCTGTATACTTCTGGATATGTTCGATCACATCTGCATTCCTGGATAACGCTCCATCATATCTGCTGTTCTTCAATATTGCAGGAGGCGATGCAAATGCGTTAATGAGCGCCTATCCCAACATCTTGGTTGCAATATCATCAAGCTCAGTGATCATGGGAGCAATCACATACATCGGCAATGCCCCAAATCTGATTGTGAGATCGATAGCCGAAAAAAGAGGAATCAAAATGCCATCATTTATCGAGTACATGGCGTGGGCCGGAGCTATCATACTCCCAATCGGCGTGATACTAACATTACTGATTGGATGGATGTATTAGGCCCTGTAATGAGAATTTAACTTTAAGCAAAAAATGCCATACAAAGCTGTTAATGAAACTAAAGCAATGCATCGCACATGCAGTTGTGATGTGTAATGCATATGGGAATCCAGTGAAGTTCATTACTACTGCCTGCAGTGTACAAAAACGGAGGGAAGCACCACTAGCATGCAGGGAAGCTGGTATATCTGAGTATGCTTGGATTAGTGGATGTTCATAGATCAGTACCTCGTCCATCTGACCATGCCCCAGTAGTAACTGAGGTGTAACCGTCATGACTCCGTAGCACCTGTTCCTATCATCACCATTGTTGATAGTAGTACTAACTTGTTCATTGGGTTTCCCTCCC
>JAITIT010000035.1 GCA_031279295.1 Holosporales bacterium
CTTGGTCATACTGTATATCATCTCATAGAAACATCTGGGGTTTGATGATGGGTACATGATGGTTTGTGATGCATGGTGATTTGGCAGCAGTGAGTCGACGGTTTGAGTTTAGCCGAGGACTCACCAGATTTCAGTTTCCAATTACTGCATGTATGCGTACACACATGTCGCAGCTTGAGAAAAGATCTGATAGACCGTAGACAGGATTCTGTACCGTACTGCTACCGGTTCTTGACGGTCCATCTGCTTTCGGACCGACGTACTCTGTGTCTGATGTACAACTTTTGGAGAGACTCCAGCGAACTTCAGGCCGAATTCCCATGATCTAACGAAGTAGTGATCGATCGGCATCATTATAGGAAGTGATTTTCTGAGAAGCCTACTTGCAGCTCTTCTATTGATGAGGTAACACCCAGTGTTTCCAACTCTCGTACGAAACCTAACGAGAGAACTGTCTTCGTGGAGATCAAGGGTCTTCATCGGATGTCCATAGTGGAGATAGTCAAACGTAACTATGTCCCATCTGTCTTTGTGCTTGATGAGCGCATCCACGATCCTCTTCAGATCTCCCGGCACAAAGTCAGCATCGTCTTCAAAGACAACTGCATACGAACAGTTGGATTCTAGGAATGACTCCCAGACCTTTATGTGACTGAGGTAGCACCCTACCGTTCCATCTCCGATTCTTCCATGCATGAATCTCAAGTACCTACGTCTGCTCACCAGCCGGTCCTTTTCTTCGAGACTGAGATCCTTCCCGTAAACTCCAGGGATCCTCGTATAGTTTATGCAGAGGGTCTGGAGCTTTGGGGTGATCTCGGCAAGTCTATCCTTTGACTTATCGAGGTTAATGAGGTACGCGTGCACAGATCCGTCCCCTGCTTCAAGATACTTCCTTTCGCAAAATTGTTTAGAATCCTGCAGAACGAAGATATTAGTCCAGGAGATAAATGCTACGACTGCGGTCGTTATCAACGATTTGACCATGTTCCTGATTCTCATCACGAGACATTGATAGTCTTTCTGAGTTCTGAGAACGCCGCCGCTTTCTCAATAGCCCCTGCAGCGCTAAACAGCATACCTTCACTGAAGTGCGGTCCTATGAGCTGTATGCCTATTGGAAGGCCATCATCTGACAGACAGGCAGGCACTGAGATCGCGGGGACACCAGCGATGTTTGCAGAGACCGTGCAGATGTCTGATAGGTACATCTCGATCGGGGACATGCTATTGGACTCCTCGATTCCAAACGCTGTAGTCGGAGTCGTTGGGGTCAGCAGTAGATCAACATTTGAGAAGGCGTTATCATGCAGATCGTCCGTAATCATCTTCCTGATCTTCTGAGCTTTGGCATAGTATGCATCGTAGAACCCAGCAGACAGGACGTAAGTTCCCGTCATGATCCGCCTCTGTACCTCCTCTCCAAATCCCTCGGATCTGGAGTTTACGTAGAGATCCTCAATATTGTCGGCAGCTTCAGATCTACATGAGTATCTCACCCCATCATACCTCGCCAGGTTGGATGATGCCTCTGCGGGAGCGATGATGTAATACGTCGGTAAGGCGTATGAAAGAGTTTTTATGGACACCTCAACAACTTCGCAACCAGCGTCCTTTAGCCACTCCTTTGCTTTCTCGATGGCCGCCAGGAACTCCGGAGTTAACCCATCGATGTATTCCTTAACGACCCCAATCCTCATGCCACGTATTGATTTACCGACGTAGTCAGGATAGTTCGGGATTTCAACATTAGCTGACGTTGAGTCATTACAATCGTACCCAGCCATTGCCTTTAGCATTATCGCTGCATCCTCAGCTGTCTTGGTCATCGGTCCAGCCTGATCCAGTGATGATGCAAACGCGACCATTCCATACCTTGAGCACAATCCATACGTTGGCTTAATTCCTACGATCCCGGAGAATGCCGCTGGCTGCCTCACTGATCCTCCTGTATCAGATCCGATGGCAGCAACGCATAAGTTTGAAGCTACTGCAGTTGCTGATCCTCCGGAAGACCCGCCAGGGACAAGTCGCATGCTACTACCTAACCTCCTCCTATATCTCAAAAAGCATGGTCCAAAATAACTTGTGATGTTCGCAGATCCCATGGCGAATTCGTCCATATTGGTCTTGCCGATAAATGTCGCACCGTTACGTAGGAGATTGCTTGTGACAGTCGATTCATAGCATGGCACAAACTCTGATAGAATTTTTGAGCACGCTGTCGTTCTAAGCCCTTTCGTACAAAATAAATCCTTTACTGCAATGGGTACCCCAAGGCAAGGAAGATCTTCCCCATGGGCAATTCGAGAGTCGGCGTCTCGCGCTGCTCTAATTGCCATCTCATGGTCAATCGTTACGAACGCATTCAGGTCTTGGTGCTTGTTAATCATCCGCATGTAATGTTCCATCAGCTCAACTGCAGAGAATTCACCGGCCTTCAGTCCTTTCCTGGCATCCGTGATTGTTAAAAAACTATCCATCAATTTGTGTCCCAAAAATGTATCTGACGTGCAGTAAGGTTATGAGCCATTATCGCGGTCCGCAAGGGCCTTGTCTACCTCATATATGTGAATGAAGTTCATATGGCCGCGCTCTCTAAATGGCAGCCCTGCTACTATGATAACCTTTTCACCATCCTTAATGTCAAGGTTTTGTGTGAGAGTCTTTTGAACAATCTGAAGCATCTGTGAGAACCAAAATATCTCATCAATTACGATAGAGGTTATTCCCCAGCTCATGCACAGTTTCCTTGCGGTACGCTGACTCGTCGTGAGTGCAATGATATTCGTGTTTGGCCTGGCAGCGGCAATGACATTTGCACTCCTGCCGGACTCTGTAAATACCACGATAGCCCTGATACTGTTCATCTCCGTAATCATCGATACTGCGTTTGCAACAGGATCAATTCCCGACGTATCTCTGGTTGAGCGGAAACCTGCCTGATCGCACTCGGTTTGAGTGACAACCTTGGCCATGGTTCTCACGGCCTCAGCTGGGTACTTACCACTCGCGGTCTCAGCAGACAGCATAACGGCGTCAGCTCCCTCCAGCACTGCATGTGCAACGTCAGAGACCTCAGCCCTAGTAGGCCTATGGCATGAGACCATCGACTCCAACATCTGGGTTGCTACAATACAGGGTTTGTTATGTGTACGTGCCGTATCCACCAGCATTTTTTGCACACGTGGGATTGATTCGAACGGCATCTCAACTCCGAGGTCTCCCCTCGCGACTATGATTGCATCTGCCGCCTTAACGATGGAGTCAATGTTACTGACTGCTGATGGCTTCTCGATCTTAGCGAGTATGCCGATGTTAGGCCCCACAATATTCCTTGCAAGAACTATATCATCAGCCGTCTGAACGAATGATACCGCAAGCCAATCCGCATCTATCTCATTCAGGATGCCTGCGTCGATCTGATCCTTGTCCGTAATCGCACTGATTGGTAGTATTACCCCAGGAACGCTTACACCTTTCCTGTTCGACAGAGATCCACCATCCATCACGATGGTCTCGACGGAGTTACCATCGTTATCCACCACCTTCAACTTTAGCTTCCCGTCATCCAACAAGATCTCAGAGCCCTGTTCCAACGAACCAATGATCTCTGGGTGCGGTAGATAAACCCTGGTGACATTTCCTGGACTTGCATCAAGGTCAAGTCTGAATTTCGCCCCGGGCAGCAGAGTTACGCTTTTATCAGCAAACGTCCCTATTCTTATTTTTGGACCCTGGAGGTCTACTACAATGGATACATTAGCGCCGAGCCCTTTCTGTATCTCCCTGACTGTATGAGCGTTCTTCTCGTGAACATCGTGTGTCCCATGTGACATGTTTAGCCGGAACATATCTACACCTGACTCAATGAGTTCTCGGATTATATCCCCGCTACTGCTCGCTGGGCCCAGCGTAGCAACAATCTTTGTCTTTCGATTTATGTGTATCACCAGTGTTGTGACTACCGTTTCTGAGCGTCCAGACATTCTATCAACCACTTCTATCTATTTCAACTCAGCTAAGCCAGATCTCTTTACCAAACAATTATCTCAATCTTAGAACATGCCGTAACGATACAGATGCGAGCAACCGCATCGTAAAACAACAGATCTATAATGATAGCTCTGACCGGCATACTATCAGCTTTATCTTGTGACAACAAACTTTAGGACAGCCATAATTTTTGTTAGACGTTTCTGACTCCGGGGATATACATGCGGTATTCTTAACCAAAAATTAACAATATTAAATTATAATAACACTAGCACAGTCTCCAAGAGCGAGTTCAGGGGGATACATCAGTGAAGCGAATAGAACCATGCTTATTACTCACCATCATTATCTGCGTTCAGACCGTTAATGCGAGCGACCAGCATGCCGTACCAATCAGCTCAATTGATGATATATCGACCACAGCCGAGACACAGGATGAGGCGGAACAACCCGCTGTCCCACTCTTACACCCCAACACCAGCACGACACCACCACAAGTGCCGGACCTATCAACACCCGTAAACCCACCCGGAGTTGAACCGAATCTGACCGACGGTAGCATGAACAGGCGTACGGCCGGACACACGCGTCAAGAAAAAACATGCGGAGCTGCTCTGCAGCTAGCACTCAACAAGCGCATACCAATCCTAGATCTCAGCGGAACTGCGGATCTCAATGTCAATGGAATCACAACCGTAAAGGAGTTTGTCGAGGCGAGACGCGCGTCAAATTCATACGGAACGGGATCCAATAATATCGGCGTCAACCTGGCCGCGACTGGGGCGACCAGCGACACTATTACCAGAATCCTGGGAGAGCTCACCGAATATAAGGTGGTGCTCAATCTCTCCTGGAACCCACTGGTTAATGACGACGCACTTAACGCGATCATGCAACATGCCACCAACGTGGTAGCGCTGAACGTTGCGGGAACACAAGTAACAGACGCTGGAGCATCGATGCTCGCCAGAAACATCCCCGGGAATATGCCAAACCTGAGATCAGTAAATTTTAGCAGAACCAACGTCACACAGGCTGGAATTAGCGAACTTGGAGCAGCAGTAAACAATGCGCAAACTACTGTGCAGAATGTTACACAGCCCTCTGAGGATGGAACGACAGACATACCACCCATTGCTCTACCCTCTACTGCTCCAACCTCTATAGGTAGCAGTCACAATACCCGGAGACATCCAATTACAAAGAGTTAGTACAGTGTTGCGGTAAGCACCTTAAACATCGTTGTTACATTACTTGGAAATCTCCATGTCTTTCAAGTCGTCAATTCCGGAATTAGGAAAACTTGCTTCCGAGTCTTGGCCCATGGTATACTCTCATAAGTCGAGGGGGAAGGTGTGCGTGGCCGTATGTCGTTGGGCGACAAGCAGAGTAAAAAATCTAAGCAAGAGCAGCATGATGGCATGATATCTTCTATGGGGGAAAGCGGGCTCAACGCGGGAGTGGACAGGAAGCTCCTTATCAACTGTGTGCTGAGTGTGGCTGTCGCGATGGTCGCAACATTCGCTACGATGAAGATCGGGATGAGTTATCATGATGATAAGATACAGGAACTTCTCGAACAATGCTCTGCCCTAGAAAGCAAGATAAAGAGTACATCAGAGTCAGTTATAGCAATGTCCGTAGCACTCACAAACATCCAAACAGAGATGAAGGCAGACAAAGAAACCGCAGCTCGTGTGTATAGCAGTGTGTCATCGCTGCAAGGCGAGATTGAGTCAATTAAAAAGGAGTTACACATCGAGCAAACACACCATCAGGAAGATGCTGTGGTAGAAAAGCATGAGCATGTTCTGTCACCAAAAGAACGGGAGGTTGAGGAATCACTAGGGCGTATGGTCGATAGCGGTATCCCATTTGCGGACTACGTAGAATCCAAAAAGAAGGAAGTCGACCTTGCAGGTTGTAGTTCATACAAGAATTTGATGAGGTTCTCAAAGGAGCATGTGAAGTCCGTTACGGATTTGATGAAGGAGTGTACAGCGGTTGGGGAAGCCGTGTTTTCCATGAATATAAACGAGTCGTTCTGGGAAAAACACAAGAGAATCATCAAGGAGAAGATCGTCGGAGCTATCAAGTTTGGACAGGAGAGTGCTGATGATGATAAAACTCTCTTCAAAAACGCATGCCAAAAATTGGCGGATGGAGATATAGCTGGAGCACTGGCACTGTTCCAACAGATTAAAACAGAGAACGAAGAGCTCAACTCTCTTATTGCAGAGACGAAAAAGAGGGCAGAGCTTAATGATGTCTTTGCAACATTCAAGGAAGAGCTTCATAAGAAGCATGAGAGCAATGAGGAATAGTACACAGCTCGCACATAAAGTGGAGCTGTGGAGGGCTTGTGTAACTTGATGCGCTTAGGCCATCATGTAACTGACATATCGACCGTGGCATTTTTGCAACTTATCACAGAGTCACTGAAAAATCATCTCAATATACACTAATTGCAGTTCCTCCAAATACGCTAAAATAACAGATAGAGGGTCGTGCGGACACGTGTGACCGGAGGGTGTAATTTTTTGGGAGTTAAGAAATGAAGAAAGTGTTTTTGTTGGCAACAGTGATAATTGCCGGGCAGTCGCTAATTAGCGTCGTACAGGCAGAGGAGCCACCGGTACCCACCGATGTGAATACGCCACCGGCAGACAATGCAGCGGCGAATAATGAGGATCCTGATGCGAGTGGGACCCCAGCTAATGATGCGAGTAGTGATAAAACTGAAAGTATAGGCGCATCCAAGAAGAGGAAGAAAAATAAGGGGACAAAGGGGACAAAGGACAATCCGGAGAGCCAAGCAATAGTGAGCGAGTTGAATGCCGCTAATTCGCCACCAGTAGCACCAGAGGCAGCAAGGACGGACGGAGATTAAATAGTAACATGCTGATCGGGAGTCGCTGAGTTCATCTGGCAAACGACTCCCTGGGAGGACGATGTACAAAATGGATACGTGGGTGAGTAACCCGGATCTTGATTTTGTGGAAGCAATGAGTTAGCATGCTCTCCTCAGGAGAGCATGGTCGGTCCACAATGAGAGACCTTGGGTTTTTTAGGTATATGCTCCATGCTGTTCCAGGAACGGTGTGGGCTGTCGGTATCTCATCTCTCTTAATCAATACTGCAACGTCTGCTTCTTTCATAGGAGTTGCGTTGTATCTGAAGATAACCTGTGGGGTTTCCATAGGAATGATCGGTTGCCTAGAAGCCATCGTGGAAGCCATCGCGTATATAACCAGGATGTTCTCCGGCGCTATCAGTGATTATTTCAAGAGACGTAAGCCGTTGATGATACTCGGGTTCGCCATGATTATCGTATCGAAACCGCTACTAGCCATGTCGAGGGTATACGCGACGGTTCTAGTTGCAAGGGGAATAGACAGGATCGGAAATGGCATGCAAGCCAGTCCGAGAGATGCGCTAATCAGCGATTCCGCCCCACACAACGTAAAAGGTGCATGCTTTGGATTACGACAGAGCCTGGCTGTGATTGGATCAACACTAGGTGGCATCGGTGGTATCGTTGTTATGAGGATGAGCGACAACAGCTTTACGACTCTGTTCACCTTGTCGACAGTTCCGGCGCTCATAGCGGTTGTCACGTTAATCATGTTCGTCAAAGAGGAAAAGAAAACACAGGAAC
This sequence comes from Holosporales bacterium, assembly GCA_031279295.1. GTDB lineage: Bacteria > Pseudomonadota > Alphaproteobacteria > RUG11792 > RUG11792 > JAIRYU01. The sequence goes on from JAITIT010000035.1 coordinate 7,655, forward strand.
GGGGAGAGCGTCGTAAGATTAGGTTGAGAGACCTCAAGCTCCTTGGGAAGCATTTTTGGATGCTGATGGTAGTCGTAACTCCATTCATGCTCAGCAGATTTAGTGAGGTTTTCATCTCGCTACACGCATGTGGAAACTTTGGATTAGACATAGCGTATGGGACATCTATCACAGTGATATACAACCTGATGTCAACTGCGGTTTCATATCCCATCGGGAAACTATCGGACAGAATCGGAAGGGTACGGTTGCTTCTACTTGGGTTCATAATCTTGTTATTTGCTCACCTGTTAATTGGCTTTGCCATGAATCTATATATGGTGCTGTTCGGAACTATTCTGTGGGGGTGTCAGAGGGGGATAGCCGACGGGTTGATTGCTACGATGGTTTCTGACTATGTTCCAAAGGATTTGCGTGGTACTGGGTTTGGGGTGTACTACTTTGTAGTTTCCTTCACGACTGCGATATCGAGTGCAACAGCCGGAGCTGTATCTCAACTGTATGGAGAAGCGTATGCCTTCATCATGGGTGCCTGCTGCTGTGGAGTCGCAGGAGCAACACTATATGCATCTAGGAAATTCCTACAAATCACAGAGTCTTAGCTATGGATTTCATCTCCTGTCTCTACATAGTTAGGATTGACCCATAAAGCAATCTTCTTGTATGACATCCACTTCTTTCCTTTCTCATCGAAGTAAATCTCATATATCCTGGATTCCTTGCACTTCAGGTTGAATGGAGCAGCTTCCATATCTTTATTGTAAGAAGGGCCTGTAGTGTCGCTAGCTTTGTTGTTTTTCCCGTTCGGATTACAGTACTCGACTATTATCGCATACTTAAAATTCGGGAGGATGTTATCCAAAAAGTATTGTATCCTTTCGTTGTTCCAGCAGTCAAATACATCTTTAACTATCAACAAATCACCTTTGTATTTCATGAAGTCATCGGTGGAGTCAATGCTAACAAAATGTATGTTCTCCTTCTCGTACTTCTGCTTATTAATTTGTATCACGCTATCTACAACGTCCATTCCATAGTACTGAACATTTTTCGGGACGACAACATGCTGCATCCACTCGTAGCTCCCGCAGCCAAAATCAAATATGGTTTTCAGATCTGTAGTGTCTATGAATTTCTGTACGTACTCTATGCACGGCATAGTGTACTTCTTGACCGAACCTAGTCCTGACAAATGCTTTGGCGTACCCCAGAATCTGTGAGTTCTGTATATCTCTGAGAATGTTTTCTTATCGCTTTGTAGATTGCGAATTTCACCGTCAAAGTATTGATATACTGATCTCACTTTGCGATCAACATACAGCTTTATCCCGATCATCGCCACGACAATTGACGTTACTATAACGATCTTCTTTGATGTAGTATGCACAACATTACGTACGACCAATAATACAACGCGGCATTGTACCATATTATTAGTTCTAAAACAAGAGTGCGAATCTTAGAACTATTCGCCAGGAGGGAATATACCGCCTCAATAAACTTTCGAAATACCATCTGGGATTCTGGCTGACTGTAATGATTTTTATCCTGGAAGCCGAAAAAATTTAAGTTGAAGTTAACGATTTTTTTACTGGTTATGTTAGAAGCTGTGAATGACTAGAAAGCTGAAGGTATCTGTACGTAGTGATAGTTTGGGGTATGTTCATTCGCAATTTGGATACCTTCATAAGGACTATGGTATTCAACAGCAGCGTGATGTTATGTCATATTAAGGATGGCAGGGTACTGCATATCACTGAGTTGTATGACAGGGAGTCTGTATTTGCGTATCTCAGAGAGAATGCTACAACTCCAGTGGAAGTTGTCGTCCACAACGACGCGATGGTATGTCAGTTAGTTCCTGTCACAAATCTAAAGCGACGTGATATTAAAGCGCTAGCAACGAATCTTCTTGCAGAGAGAGATGAGGCTAACATCTGTTTTTATGAAGAGCTAACGCGGGATAACCATGGCAGTATTATGATGTGTAGTATGATGATAAAGGCAGATGCACTGTCATTCCTAGGTGAGCTACTTGTTGCCAGAAATTTGATACTATCAGTCTCATGTTGGCCACTGTGGATTGCGAGACATTGTTGTAACCTGTACCAATCCGACGTACATAAATTTGCTGCCTTGTTGCTCATCGGTGAGCATGACGAATCGTGGGAAATGGTGGTAGTGCGTAATGGAGATTGTGTCTGTTATAGAAACGGGAATATCGATAGTTTCAATCGAACAGCCGAGATAGAAGATACGCTACGGTACATCAACAATGTGCTGGGAATTAGTCCAAACGATGTGGTGATTTATACGGTCACCAAGGACTCGATCTTTGGAATCACGAGCGCATCATCCATGCACATGTCAGTTGTATCTAAAGGTACCGAAATCAACGTCGCACGATACTACAGGGTTACGGATACAGTAATTAGGCTCGGTTGCTATTTCATGGCACTAATGATGTTCATATGTTCTGTAGTAAATATTTCCGAGGCACTGAATTATCAAAGGAAACTTACTGAGGCACATAAAATTGTAGCGTCTATCGATCAGAAGATTATTGATGAAGCCCGCTTGTGGGAATCGCTTGGGAATATCCAGTATGGTGATATCGTGGACTTCAAGAAGATTCTGTTGAAACATACGCCAGGCTCGAAGATTCTGCATAACGCCTCAGTGACTATCGGCACGAATGCTGATGACGTCAAGGTTAACATCATCTTAGAAACATGATTCGGTCTCTACTACGATTCAGCATCCATACGATGATGCAGTATGCAAAAAGGCATCTACTGGCGATCTGCGTTACTACAATAGTTATGCTGGTGAACTGCCTGACCGCTACGTATAGAAACAGTGAAGCTGTGGCATTGGAGGGCATCAAGGATACCTCACTCACAGCTGCCAATCTTGCTATGAACCAGCAGAAATTGCACTTCATAACAGATCACTCCTTCTCAGGTAATGGTGAAAGGTTTGAGAGCTTTGTGCATAAGCTAGCCAACGATACCATCGCGAAAATTGGTGTTATTCAGATACTTGAGGAATCGAAGGTTGGCCTGTTGAACATGCAGAAACTAGACATCACATGCACGTTTTGGCACGAGACATTCATCTTCGAATTTCTGAAGAAGCTGCAGGAGTTCAAGCCTGGATTCGTTAGGATATCGTTCATCGACATCACGAGATTTGCTGCAGTCTCTGCGGAGAACCCAGCTCTCAAGTTACAGGTAACATGCGAATTATATCGAAAATAGGCACATTACTAATCGTGGCGCTGAGCTGGTCGTTAGCACTAGCTGAGCCCCTACTGTTTATGAGTGACGAGGAATCGAAACTGGTGCTTCGCAGCGCTAAGAAACGCAAGGCTGAGTCACACTCAAATGGCACAGTGAAACTTTCAGGAATCTTGTACATCGATGAGGATAACTGGACCGTGTGGATAGACGGTATGCCGTACTCCTCAATCGGGCAGAAAGATGAATTCTCTATAGATGAGGTGACAGAAGATAGCGTCTCACTTACGATGCAAGACGGCTCAACGATAAATATGTCTGTCAATCATAACGATGCATAAAATGGTCTAGTAGGACGATGTACTATCCTCCAGCGGAAGTGCTAAAATCGTAAAGTATAATCGTGCCTTCGGCGGTATGGCGATAGTGCAAATTAATCACGTCAAGAACATAGGGATTTTTGATGTGCTCAGGGTATCCACTCCGATGATCATATCGTCATTTTCGACTTCTCTTATGCTGATATTGGATCAGCTCATCCTGGCACACTACTCAATAGACGCAATGACGGGAGCCTCCGCCGCATCAGTGTGGTGCATGATGATGCAATTCTCATCAATATCTGTAACGATGATAGCAGGGACGATAGTGGGAAACTACAATGGAGCTGGAAGATATGAGCTGTGTGGAGTTTCGGTATGGCAGATGATATGGTTTTCAGTTGCCATATTTGCAGTCTCAATTCCTGTTGCAATATTTGGAGGGGAGTACTGTGTGCCCAAAACCCTCCATGAAGGTGGACTCATGTACTTCAAGTTAATCATGATGTGTTCTCCTCTTGTTGTAATATCCTATACGATATCGGCTTTCTTCGTTTCCACGTGGATGGGAAACATTGTGACGACCTCAATCCTTATTGCGAATGTCGTGAACTTTGTTGTGGACATATTACTGGTATTTGATCACCTAGGCATAGGATGCTGTACTGGTAGTACGGGAGCAGCCATTGGTACCATAACAGCTTGGCTGACGAACATCACGATTCTCTCATTCCACTTTTTCAAGCGCGAGATACGCATCAAGTACGGTACACAAAATTTTCGTCTGCAACTTACAAAGCTAAGGGAGTACCTCAAGTTGGGCGCTACTGCTGGGATAGGGCACATCATAGAAATGAGCGCATGGGGGGTGCTTTATCATCTACTTGCGAACACGAATAAGGAGATGGCTGTGATCCAATCCGTGGCCGTGTCGGTAAGTATTTTTTCATCGTTTGTTGTGGCCGGGCTTGAGAAGAGTATCCTAGCCATGACAGCTAATCTGCTCGGTAAGAAACTACAGAGTAAGGTGAATCAAGTCTTGAGAGGAGGCGTGTGCATACACATTACATACGTCAGCATCATAGCTGTGATCTTTGTGTTCGCGCCGAATGTCGTTATAGATAGTTTCATCAGATTTGATGTCTCGGCCGACATGCTTCAGAATATCAAATTGATCCTGCGTTTTGTTTTGGTATATCTCCTATTCGATGGAATCAGCTGGGTTGTAGCCGGCGCGATAGAGGGAGGTGGAGATATCAACTTTACGATGCTGTCATTTGCTACTTGCATCTGGACCTTTGTTACTATTCCGTCAATCGTGTTATATAATCTAGGCATCCTAGATACTGCTAAAGCATGGACGTTTCTCGATATGGCGGTGGCTGTTATTGCATTGATTTTGTACCGTAGGTATAGGTCAGGTAAATGGATACGCGTTAGCGGCATCTGTACCAAGGATTAGGTTGTCTTTATAAGTCCGAGGATGCTTTCAACATAGCTCCATGTTGTGGAATACCCTCTGCACGTCATCGTTATCATCAAGAGCATCTAAGAGTTTCTCCACAGTTGCGCGTACATTTTCATCGCACTGCACACATGACGTCGGAACCCATATCAAACCAGACTCGACAGGATCACCAACCCTTGTGGTAAATGCATTTCGAACCTCAGCAAATTTTTTCGCGGATGTTATCACTTCCACCCAGCCTTCATCAGTCTCGCGAATGTCGTCTGCCCCGGAATCTATGGCATACTCGTATGCTGTATCGAACCCACCAGTGATCGACTTATACAGCAAACAACCAACTCTATTGAAGATACAGGAGACGCTGCCTGTTTCGCCAAGACGACCTCCAAACTTAGTAAATGCTGATCTTACTTCAGATGCAGTGCGGTTCCTGTTGTCTGTAAGCGCCTCCACTATTATGGCTACTCCATCAGGCCCACGTCCCTCATATTGTACGTCAAGAAAGTTTGAAGAGTTACTGTCGCTCGTAGCCTTAGCAATGGCCTTCTCGATATTGTCCTTTGGCATGTTGTTTTCGCGAGCGCCAGCAAGTGCGGTTCTAAGTCTGGGGTTTGCTGTTGGATCTCTGCCACCCAGTTTCGTTGCCACAGTAATCTCACGCGATAGCTTAGCGAACCTCCTTGCACGCTTCTCATCTTGCGCGCCCTTGCGATACATGATGTTGTGAAATTGCGAATGTCCAGCCATATAAAAATTTATAACTCAGGCACATCCCATCTTACCATTGTACCAAGCAATGACTCTGACAATCCAGCAAAACCACCTGACAGCTATAGAGCCAGTTAGTCCCATGTACCTATATTTGGCACAGAACACCAAATGGTATTTAGAATCGTACGTGCTGTGATTACAATGCCTGTATATCATGGGGGGGTATTATACTGAAGTGTTCACCTAAGGCGAGGATGTTAATTTTTTCCACACTTAGCTACGTAACCTTTTAAGTGACAATGTCAATTTCCGGTATCACACTACGTCTTTGTTAACTACGGCGAGGCAACTCCTGCCATTCGTGTACACGAATCCATCTGTAATTTTCGTAGACATACGCACACCAGCATCCGTTACGTATATGATCTCCTCCGAAATTTTTGCCATATATGGTTGGTGCTGTGGCAATATGGTAACTGGACCATTGCCCGTAATAACATATATCTCCTTGGCGTAGTTATCAAAGATCCTCTCTTTGTCGCAGATCACCACTAAATTTAACATGCTTATCATCACCACTAAAAATCTGGATTCGAGTACTCAGGTGACGGAAGTACCTGCGGTAGGTTATCGCTTAAGATACTCCTGAATCCTGGCCTTGATTTTATCCTTGCGTACCAGCTCTTTGCAACTTCGTATTTATTCCATACAATGATCCCGAGATAGTCTAGCACTGAAACCAAGGATGCTGCATGTATATCAGCTATTGAAAAATCCCTTCCTGCTAGCCAGTTCCTTCTGTCGATGAGCCATGACATATAGTCCATGTGTGTAGATAACTTGGAGCATGCTAACCTTACGCTCGCTGGATCTGGGGTCTTACTTATATCATTCGCGAACCTCTTCAAAATTTTTTCCCTTATCAGTGGGAAGTAGACATCCCTATAAAATACGACGTCGAACCAATCTGCCAATCTACGGGCCTCGGCCCTTTGCACGTGTTCCTTTCCAATCATTTCAATCTCCGGATATGTTTCATTCAGATACTCCCTGATGGCAGAATTACCAAAAACTGATACACCACTGATGTCGACTAGGACAGGTAACGTTCCAAACAAATTTTGCTCCAACAACGAGTCAGACGGAGCCCACGGGCTCTCATATATCAGTACGCAATCCAGCCTCTTTTCAGCAAGCAGAAACCTAACGGCCCTCGAGAACCCGCACAACGGATAATGGTATAACTTGCGCATCGTATGCTGGAACCTATATCTGCGTTATGTCGTGCTGTTTTACCTGAAGCAGCGCTTCAATCTTCTTGGAGAACTCATTCGTTAGATCCTGAACATCGTCAGACAGTTTTTTCATTTCATCCTCACCAATCTCATCGTTCTTCTCCATGGCTTTCACATGATCCATGGCGTCCCTTCGGATATTCCTAATGGCAACCTTGGTATCTTCAGCGTACTTCCCAGCTAATTTGGAAAGCTCCTGCCTTCTCTCATCTGAGAGCGGCGGAATCGGTACCCTTATAACTTGCCCCTCCGTGATTGGATTCAGACTCGCTTCACAATCTCTTATTGCTCTCTCAACGTTTTTTACCAAATCCTTATCCCAGACGTTGACAATGAGGAGCCTAGAGTCTGGAGACGAAACAGTACCAATCTGGTTAATTGGCATTAACGAACCATAGGCGTTCACCTTAATCGGCTCGAGCAGAGCAGAAGTAGCACGCCCGGCTCTTATTCCGGACAATTCCCTTGTAAACGCATCAACTGATAATTCCATCTTATTTTTAAACTGCTGCAGCCTTGGATCTAAGCTCATAATTGGTCCCTCTAAAGAAATTACCGTTCATCTTCACTCAGTGCGAGTTTACCAAAAAAGACATACACAACAAACTAAAAGACGTACTTTAGTACAACACAGCCCACTCTAAAACATCCCTCCTGCTTTCAGAACTACCAACATAAGCTTCCTTTTTAGACTAGCCCTTACTATGGATTCCATCTCGACCGAAACCGAGGGTACCAAACAATGCTTACAAAGCAGATTAGTAGAATCAGTAACCATGATTGAAAGGAAAGCGCTGTAAGCATTATGATTAGAATAGGATGCCTATTGTTAACTCGTCCATCTTCTTGCTATACTCACTACATCGTCATAAGTATCTTGGAATCGGCACCATGTGCTCAATGCCCGCTTTTGCAAAATCATTACACTTACTAGGCGATGAGGATATCTTCACTGTATCAGAGCTATCGTACGCTGTCAAGGGTATGGTCGAAAAAAATTTCACAGCGATCAAAGTGCGTGGAGAAGTCTCTAGCCTGAAGCTACATTCATCTGGCCATACGTACCTGTCAATCAAAGACGAGGAGGCAGTCATCGATGCGATTTGCTGGAGGGGCACGAAGATTACCTCCCAGATGGAGGAGGGGATGGAAGTCATAGTAAAAGGCCGTGTGACGACATACCCAACCAGATCAAAATACCAGCTTATCATAGAGGAGGCCAGCGTAGCAGGAGAAGGCGCGTTGCTAAAGATTATCAACGAAAGGAAGAAACTGTTTGCTGCCCGTGGATACTTCGATAAGCAACTACCTATCCCGAAATTCCCTAGGATCATAGGCATCGTAACCTCTAAGACCGGAGCAGTTATAGAGGATATGAAACATCGGCTACGTGACAGGTATCCTTTTTGTCACGCCGTAGTGTGGCCTGTTAACGTACAGGGAGTTGGAGCAGCTGAACAGGTTGCGAACGCTGTTAGAGGATTTAACTTGATGAGCGACAAAAGACCTGACATCCTGATAGTTGCTCGTGGAGGCGGAAGCATAGAAGACTTGCTACCATTCAATGAGGAGGTTGTTGTTCGTGCAGTCTTTGATAGTAGGATCCCAGTCATATCGGCCATAGGCCACGAGACGGATACGACACTCATTGACTATGCCTCGGATCTTCGCGCCCCCACTCCCACAGCAGCAATTGAATTTGCAACGCCTGTACTTACAGATGTTAGGGGTACATTCTCCAGAAATTGTGCAAGGCTAAATGCTACCACGGTTCGTATCATAGATGAATTACGTTCGTGCCTATCTACGCTACACAAACGCCTGGTGTCTGCGCGGTTTTCTATCACTGCTGTTGGCCAGAAGTTTGATGATAGGATTGATAGACTCACGGCTGCAATGGCCAACTTCATGGGCAAGGAAATCACCACACTTCGATCAAATAGACTGATCAGCCTCAACAACTACATCGCAATGAAGAAGCAGCACTACGCATCGGGAGCTAGTAGATTTACGGCGCTGCTGGGAATGTATCTCAGCAGACAACTGGAGAGGTCAGAGGTGCTTTTCAACAGGCTAGATCAGAGCTCGCTCAAGTCAGTCCTGAAAAAGGGATTCTGCTTCGTGACTGATAGGCTAGGCAGGACGATAGAGACGAGGGAGATGTTTGAGAGCGAAAGAGCAAACGGTGTCGTCCTACACTTTGTTGATGGGTCTGTCAGCATCTGATCATTGTACGGCTCTTAATGCTGCTTGCAGCATTAAGAATCCACTACACTAATCTTCGTAAATTTCTTGCGACCAACCGATATGATACAATCATCTGTGATGCTAGTCTCGTAATCCTCGATGACTGCTCCATCCACTCTTACTCCGCGTCCGTCTATCAGTCTCTTTGCTGCCGTGAGGCTCGCAGCCAGTTTCGTTTCATGAAGCACATTACAGATTTTTGTATCACGCTTAAATACGAACGTATCAATCATCTGCGTACAGTCACTACATCCATCTCTAAACAAGCTACTAGCCGTAGCTTTAATAGACTGCAGATCAGCGGTTGGATGCACGAACGATGTCACAGAATCTGCTAGCAGTATCTTCATATCATTGATAGCTGCAGTACCGATAAGTCCCTCATACTCGTTAATTTCATCAAGGCTCATATCAGAGAACAGCTTCAGAAATTTCGGGACATCTGCATCATCCACGTTTCTCCAGTACTGCCAGAATTCAAATACGGATGTTAAGTTCTCGTCCAACCATACCGCTCCACTCTCTGTCTTCCCCATTTTCAATCCATGGGAATTTGTGAGAAGAGGAGTAGATACTCCGTACGCTAGCTTGCCAGTTCTCTTTCGTATAAGATCTACTCCGAAGATCATGTTTGCCCATTGATCTGCTCCCCCGAGCTGGACCTTGCAACCATAGTTTTCGAAGAGGTAGAGGAAGTCGTAGGCCTGTATCAGCATGTAGCTGAATTCCAAAAAACTCAGATGCTGCTGCCTTTCAAGCCTTGCGCTGATGCTATCGAGTGCGAGCATCTTATTCACAGAAAATGATGGTCCGTATTCTCGAAGGAAATCCATGTAGTTAAGCTTTGAGATCCAGTCGTCATTGTTTAGGAGGATCGCAGCGTTGCCAGTATCTCCGAATTTAAGGAGTGTATGCAACTTAGATACGACGGCTGATATGTTGCTCTTGATCACCTCAAGCTCTAGCATCGCTCTCTGCTGATCCTTCCACGTAGGATCTCCGATCTTACCAGTGGCTCCCCCAATGACTATGATCGGTTTTAGCCCACTCTTCTGCAATTCATTAACCAACTTGATCCACAGCAGATGTCCGACGTGAAGACTAGGGGCCGTAGGATCGCACCCTATGTAGAATACGATTTCATGTGCGCTACTGCAGACCAGATTATCGAGTGATTCTGCATCGGTAATCTGGTACAGGAATCCACGATCGTTAAGGTTGTTTAGGGTATCTGAGCGAAATCTGCTTCGAGACATACCGTACTCATGGAATGAACACGCTCCGCATTCTACCATGCGTGTGCATTACGTAGCAAACGATCTGGAGCTAGATATTTTATTATAACACCACCTACCCAAATTCAACAGCTAATCTTAGCGCCTCCCCAGAAACTCCTCGGTACGCTTTGCGGCGAGGGCTCCGTGACCAGCCGCATAGATCGCTTGTTTTAACGACCGACTGACAACATCACCAGCAGCGAAGATCCCCTCGCAGGACGTTGCCGTATCAGTAGCCAGTATGTATTTTTCATCGTCCAGGACGACTAGCTCCTTCACGATCTCTGACGTTGGTGTGGTTCCAACGGCTATAAACACTCCATCTACCTTCAGTATTGTCTCATCAGATGTGAGCCTATTCTTAATGTACAGCGTATCGACAGTTGTTTTCCCGGCAATTACGGACGGCTCTGAGTTCCATATACAACGCACGTTGTCCTTGTTGAATAGTTTCTGCTGCATTACATTATCGGCCCTCAGTGTATCTCTCCTATGTATCAGCGTAACCTCGCTAGCGAAACTTGAGAGAAAGAGCGCCTCCATCACAGCGGAGTTACCACCGCCAATGACTGCTACCTTTTTACTCTTGTACATTGGACCATCACATGTTGCGCACCATGATACTCCCCTATTAGTAAACTCGGATTCACCAGGGATATTGAGGTGCCTGTGTCTGGCCCCAGTTGCAATTATCATTGCCTGGGCACACACAGGATCAGCTCGTGGTATTGTTATTGTGAACTTACCATTGTTCCCCTGAGGTATCACTGACGTAACATCAATTGACTCTGCAGCTTCGTAAATAAACCGGGTACCAAGCTCTTTAGCATGTGCCATCATCTTCATCATAAGATCCGTTCCCTTGATGGAACTAAAGCCTGGGAAATTTTCTATGAGATCGGTGTTTATGAGTTGCCCTCCCGGATTCAAGCCAGTGATGACGAGAGGGTTAAGATCTGATCTAGCGAGGTAGATCGCCGCCGTAAGCCCCGCTGGCCCAGATCCAATTATCACTACATTTTCAATAGCCTGCTCCTGCATACCGTCACACTCAATATCCTGCTGTTACGCCGCTCAGTTTACTCCAACCTGCAAAAATTCTGAACTACTCTTGATGACGATGTTCCTTATATCAGGAGGATAGATGCCGGTGATTGCGGTCCAGTTTGATGGGATTCGATCAACCGGCCTGAACTTGTTCGAGTCAGCTTCCTTATCCATATCCTTTTCGCAATCACATCTGATATTCACATCCCCTGGCCAAGGCTGTTCTTCACAAAATACCTGGGCTTGTATCAGTAATGCTACGAGTAACAATGCTGCTTTCATCGTGTAGCTCCACGCATCCGTGTTGAAAAATTTCTCAGGTCATGCTACTCGGCAAAGGTTAAAATTCCGTTAACTCTGTTGCATGGTTTTGCGGGGGCTATCATGACATGAGTATCTTATCAACAATTTGCAACCTCCCATATACCACTCTATAGCTGTTACACTCCAACGCTACCCATGGAATTGATTAGTTGCTTCAGGATTGTGAATTACTAACCTCCACTAGGCCTTTGATAATTTGGGCTGATCCAGTTGGAAGTGTGGTAAAATGCTGGGGATGGTAGTCGTGAGACATCACCGAATGGTTAATCTGCCGATAGCGTTTCTCACTGCGATCACCCCTCTGATAGGTGGGCTGTGCGTGATGTGTATCAGCGATAAGCATATCATAAACATCAAAGCTTCGTCTATCTGGACGTCGTGCTACACACTGTACCTGGCACTTACGACGCTGTGCTCATTCGATGCTTCAACTGGAAAGTACGTTGAGGAAATCGGAACATTGGGCGCTACACATGGAAAGTTAACAATTGTGGTAGATGAACTTTCAGCAGTGGTCGTACCGGTCATCTGTTTCATTTGCTTACTAAGCAGAGTGTGGACCCTTGGTACAGACGTCAGAATGATGAAGGCGCAATTTGTCATGCTCTTTTTCTTCGAGGCGTTCGCCATACTGGCTTTTTATATGACCGATATATTCCTGTTGTTCATATGCATGGAAGCAACCACGATTCCGATATACACCATAATGTCAACTAGGGCACCTCCAACTCATGACGCAGTTTTTAGGTTTCTAATATACACAATTGTAGGTGCACTTCTGATACTAGTAGCACTGATAATGATATACCTAGAAACGCACACATCGGATCTATATGAGATATACAATGGGGGGGGGGTGAAGGGCCGAGTTGCATTTCTGCTGTTGATATTAGGGATCGCGATCAAAATGCCTATGTGGCCGTTTTATCATTGGCTTCCTGTTGTACATGTTAAGTCACAGACTACGTGCTCTGTCATCCTCGCCGCCGTTACATTGAAGTTTGCATCGCTGCTGATAGTACGTTTTGTCGAGCCTCTCTTTCTGAGCGAGCTGATGACCAACAGTGTAATTGTGTCGTGTGTTTCCATAGTCAGCATTGTCTATGCATTGTCACAGCTCGTGTTTCAGGATGACATCAAACGTATGTTTGCGTACTTCTCTATAATCCATTTGAACATGTACCTGCTTATCCTACTCAGCGGTCTTAGCAAGGGATATTTCATCTTCGCGATAATTCAGCATAGCATCACCGTGGCAGCTTTATTTTTCGCAGCAGATGTGGTGAAAAAATCATGTGGCACCAGGCTGATTTCTGAGCTTAAGAACATCAGCAACATCCCTCCATTCACGAGGAGAATCATGATAGCTGCATTTCTGTTGCTGATATCGGTCCCGTTTTCATGTGGCTTCATATGCGAGATAATCTCTGTGTATGCAGCTTGGAACATATCAATAGTCCTTACGGTAGCCGTGTTAGCAAGCATTATGATATCGTCGATTTATGCGATCTACGTTTATCATATATGCTTCGGCCGGAGAACAGCACAGGAACAGCCAAGTGAGTACGCTAAACACAACGTGGGAGCTGCACAAAAATCAGTACTACTCTCGCTAGTAGCAGTGGCGCTTCTCTTAGGAATCATGCCAGATCTAGTCCTCAGAATATTCTGATTATGTCACTCAGATTCATAGACTACGGATTGTCAAAATATCCGATAGCCTTGCTCGATATGCAGATTGCACATAAAGAAGTGGTAGCTGGTGGTAATGAGTGTGTGCTCATAACTGAACACGAGGCGATGTATTCTGCTGGGAAGAGTTTCATGGAAAGAGATTTCCTGAAACCTCTGAGCTACCCAGTATACTATCCAAATCGTGGTGGAAGGGTAACTGTGCATGCTGAGGGGCAAATCGTTATATATCCCATCATCAATCTCAGGAAGCGGGATATGAGTATCTCGCAGTACGTCAAGACCCTGGAGAACTGGATGATAGATGTTCTGAGGATGTTCCATGTGAATGCATGTACATCAGATAGAGATATCGGAGTGTGGACACGCAACTCAAAGATAGGCTTCGTCGGAGTACAGGTTAGGAGTGGAGTATCCAGCCACGGCCTTTGTCTCAATGTATCAAATGACCTGTCAATGTTCGAGGCCATCATTCCATGCGGGATCTCCGGGCTCTCTATCACATCCCTCAGCGAGGTAACATGTGGAAGAGTTCAGGTGGCTGATGTCAAAGCTGCGTTTATTAAAGCTACTCCGGCTATTCTAGAATGCGCTAACATGTGAGGAAGAAGCACATTAAAGGACAAAGGATGTGCCCTGCCCCTCCTAAAATTGTATCAGAGAGAACGAGGGAGTTGACGTATACTACTGCCATCAATTGGTATATCATGAAGTGGTATGGATTATGAAGAAAACGAAGCGCTTGCAAAGTTTTAACGACGCGGTGTTCAGTGCAGCCACGATCAGGGCGAAGGTATGAAACGCTGGCGGCAGGTATGCTAACGCTTGGGGCAATCTTAGGGTTCTATCTCAGGATCAGAGAACTCCTCTACAACAAAGAAAGAATAATCAGCGACAGAGTTGTGGCAGGCGTAGAGCTGTGCATTCACCCAATGGTACGCAACAGCACATAAGAATTGATGCAAGAGGGCAGAATGTTGGGCAGGAAGTAAGAGCTTCTATAAAGGAGAAAATAGTGCAAAAATCTAATGGACTCATTCAAGCAATCAATCATGCTGTTGCTCTTGCTGCTTAGATAACTCACGCTTTTCAGCTAAAGCCTCTAGCCCCAGTACGGTTGTTTTCTTTCAGCTCAGGTAACTTTTCTCAAAAGTAGAAGCTCGAGTCTTCCAGAGAGTGCCATTGAGATACAATACAGATCTTACTGTTTGTTATATCCGAATCCAATTGCGTCTCTTACTTCCGAGACAGTATGAGCTGCTGCCGCTCGTGCCCTCTCGGAACCTTCGCACAGCATGTCTTTGATATCACTATCCTTTACTAACCCCATTCGCTCTCTTATCGGAGCTAGCAATGTCTGTATCGTGCTGTTCAGGATCGACTTGATGACAGTGTCACCAAGTCCTCCCTTCTGATACCTCGACTTGAGATCATCGAGTTCGCCCTTATCATCCAGGAATGCATCGAGGTATGCAAAGACTACATTACCCTCTACTCGTCCTGGGTCGGATGCTTTTATGTGGTTTGGATCTGTGTACATGCTGTTGATTTTCTGTCTAACTACCTCATTCGAATCTGACAGAAAGATTGCATTCCCCAACGACTTACTGGCTTTCGCCTTGCCATTGGTTCCCACGAGCCTCCCAACGTTACTAAGGATTGCCTCTGCTTCGACGAGCACGGCCTTACCGTATATCCTGTTGAAGCGTCTTACTATTTCATTCGTAACCTCTACGAGTGGAAGCTGGTCATCCCCGACTGGAACCAACGTAGCCTTGAATGCAGTGATATCGGCGGCTTGGCTAACAGGATAGCATAAGAACCCGGCCGTCACCGAATCAGCGAATCTCTTCTGTTGAAGCTCTGATTTAACTGTTGGATTTCTTTCAAGCCTTGCGACAGATACCAAATTTAAAAAATATGATGTTAACTCAAAGAGCTCAGGGACCATTGATTGTATAAACACAGTGCTCTTCGTAGGATCAATGCCGACAGCCAAGTAGTCTCTACAGACTCCAACTACACTCTCTGTAATCTTTTTAGGATCGTCAAAATTATCTGACAACGCCTGCGTGTCCGCTATCATCACAAAGCAATCATGGTGTGCTTGAAGTGTAATCCTAGGCTTAATGGATCCTACATAGTGCCCAAGATGAAGACGCCCAGT
Source organism: Holosporales bacterium (assembly GCA_031279295.1). GTDB lineage: Bacteria > Pseudomonadota > Alphaproteobacteria > RUG11792 > RUG11792 > JAIRYU01. The sequence continues at coordinate 23,442 of JAITIT010000035.1, forward strand.
AGGTCTGTCTCCAGTTAGCACAATTTGCTTCACGTTACTCCTCATCTACAAGCTTCATATCATTAATCTCCGTCTTTACCAACAGCTCATTGGAATCTTCGGACAGAGTTGTGTTCTCAGACTCGTCTTCCTCAAACGCGAAATCAGATATGACCAACTCATCATCCTCGATATCAATAACATCTGTTTCAACAGCCGGCCGGGTGCTTTTCTTCGTGAATAGCTCTACCACCTCGAATGTTTTACCGCAGTTCGGACATACAACGGATACCCGCTGCATGTCATAGAAAGGTAATGAACAGGCTGGACAACAAATCTTTTTTCCCCATTCTAATTTCATATCACCACATGCAAATAATCTATAGATCACACCGCAGCAATGCTAGCAAGAACAGCGACATGAGTAAAATGAAAAAAGGGAGATGTATCTCACGATCCTCCCAAGCAACAGATGGAAGAAAGAGGCTCCCCTCTCCAATCTATTCCTCCATTAAATCTACCATCCTCACCAAACTTGAGGTCACTAAGATACTCAAGATACTTATCCTGCACCCCGTAGGGCTTGAGTATCTCAATGTTTCAGATTCTAAGGATGTATACTCCTTCCGTGTATTGTTGCATATCAGTCGTACGGAGAAAATTTGCCGGCAACCCTTTAGACCTTAATATCTTAGTTTATCACCCTACAATTATGAGTATACAACACCGTGGTCATTAGGAGACACACTCTTGAACACAACAAGTACATAACCCGGATAATCTCAACAACAATAGGAAAACCGGCAGGTATTAATGGCTCTACGCAGCCTGTAAGATAGTTTCCAACTTTCTCCATGCCTCGTCCTCCGCGATTTTTTCAATTACCGAAAGCTCACGAGCCAGACGTTCCATTGCCAATTGATAAACCTGTCGTTCACTGAAGGACTGGGTGTTGTTAGTGTTATCTTTATGTAAATCCCTTATTACCTCTGCTATGGCGTATGGGTCTCCAGAATTTATTTTGATTTCATACTCTTGAGCGCGCCTGCTCCACATGGCCCTCTTTTTTTTCGCTTTTTGCAACAGTACGCTAAGGGCATTTTTCATATCTTCTTTATCGGTTAAACACCTGAGACCAACCCTCTCTGCCTTCTGTACCGGTAGCCGCAAAACAAGCTTGCTCTTGGCAACCGAGATTACAAAGAACTCAGTCATCTCTCCGTTAACCACAAATTTTTCAATCGATTCCAGCCTGCCCACTCCGTGGGGAGGATACACAACCCAAGACCCAATCTTAAACTTATGAGCGTCGGCCACACAACACCTCGACCACGTAAATTACCAATTAGTGAAATGCTAGCAAAAAACAAAAAAAAACACAACTCTTCCTGTACAATAGGAATTGACAAAAGGCGGCCAAAAGAATGAAAAGCCATGTCTAGAGGGTAACGGATTCTGAGAAGATTGTACACCACAGGGTGTAAGCTGTATATGATCTTTTAACCAAGGGGAGCTAGGTTATATGGGCACTGGCGCAGTAGCGGAAAGTAGTTGACGCAAGGCCTAACGAGTTAAAAGACTATGGGCGTAAATTTTTTTTGACAGTACTGTTACGAGTATCTTAACCTGAGATTAGAGGCGGCCAAATGGGTTGCCCCTGATCTACGTAGAATACCAAAACCTGGCCGCGGAGGCCATTCGTTCTCCCCGGCATTATTTATCAACAATCAACACCATAACTTTTGAAAGGAGTTAATCTCATGAAAATACAATTCATATATGGCACATACGGGAGCACCGATGAGTGTACCATGAACAACGCACTAAATCTGCACATCATAGAACAAGAGGGGAAAATCCCAAAGGCTACCATTGAGTATGACATACAGGATTACGAATACCTCAGACAATTCGACACATGCAGGATAATTCAGGATGGAACCGCATTCTTCAATGGGATCATCACGGCACTTGTAGTGAATACGGACACTGTGTCTGTGGAGCTTTCTGCCATCGGAGACGGTTCTCCTCAAAGCAGCAAACAATTATCCGAAGATGACGATGTAATTGACAGATTCAAAATCGAGAACCCAGACTTATTCGTGTCAATCTTGTCCGGTGAAACTTTAAGAACAGGGGATGTACGCAAATCCAACATGCTAATCCAGCAGTCGGATCGCATCCCCTCCCTCGATGGCAAGATCGTAGCAGACTCTCTGAAAATCAGGCGCTTGAAAGACATGCCGATAGGAGAAATGAATCTAGAGATTCTGTGCTCGTGGATTTCAAAGAGAAACGGTAGCGTTACACTCTCGTCCCAAATCGGTAACAGATTCCGACTCGGGAAAGTCAACACACTAACACCTAAGAAGCTGACCGACTCTTGGCCTAGATTCGGAGATCACTTAGCCAGCAACGCAAGGCCCACAAGGTATTTTGTCTCTACATCGAGGCTTGCTAAGAACGATGAATTGCCATTACCACCGGTTATAATTGCAGACGATATCCCAAGGCTGACTCTCAAACGCTACTCATTCGATAGCAGGCTTGGGGTCGCATGGGACTACGATCAGTTCATGACAGAAATCCTGACGATGACTGTGCTAAACCAGCACGCCCCGAGGGCTAATAAGAAAGCTATGCGGATCAACCTCAAGAACGTGCAGGAGTATGTAGATAATGACGATTGCTACAGCTTCTTCCGTTCGAAAAACGGACGTATGATCCTAGACGAAATTCAAAAATCGATCGGAGCCTACATTGCCCTCTCAATGCGAAACATCGAGATCTCATGTGACATTATCGATACCGATAACATGATCAATCTCGATTGCACGAACTGGGTATCCATCGGTGGCATCACTTGCAAGATCACCGGAATCGAACGCCAGATTTCTCCGTTTGAGCACCATATCAAGATAATGGCAAGGGGCTTCGAAGATACAATAGCCTCAGATAACCTTATATCTCCAGCACGCCTTGATGACGCCGAGGTTATTAGCCCACGTATCGAGGATGTAATTCGTGACATAGTAGTCCAGAATGAGAGCGATACCCAATATGAGAAGCTCCTGAGCTACATCGCGGAACAGAGACGCCTCAACAGAATCACAAGCAGAAACTACAGGCGTCTCATCTCAAACTTCCTAAATGAGAATCAGACCAAAATCCAGATTGCCTTGAAACCACTCAAGACACAGCACTGCGAAAAAAGGACTATCGCACTAGAACCAGTGCATATGTTTCTGCAGTAAGTGACTAAGGAGGATACCAAACAATGATAAGAACAAATAGACCGAGGACAAGACTCCTTGGAAAGCCATTCGTAGGTGGCTTCACAGACATCGATAGGGATGGGACAAACATAACGATAGGAGATAGCGAACTACTCGATGACATCTTCCGTGATGACTTCCCGGAATACATTAAGCTTCTGTGTTCAATGTCTGCGTACGCTGAGTTTGCAAACGTCGTAGTTTCGGCGAGGTATAAAGAGAAGAGCAATAGTAGTGTGAAAACGTTGTCATACCATCTCTATGACGGATCATCAATCAACATGACCGGATTCGTATCGAAGCTCTCAATAGCGGCTCTCGACATACTCCCAGAGGTTGGAATGCTTGATTCAAGGTGGCAGAGATATATCTCCGAAAATAACATTATATATACCAAGCACTTCCAGACCCAAGCATCATCCACATGCGTAGAAAACTTCGTGGATCATGACACACAGGAAACCGGGATAATCCATACGAAATCCAGAGCTCACAGCTTTGCGGGAAGTTATTTCAGTGGCATCAAACTTGCGGACATACAGCCATACCTATTTTATGTAGGTACCGGCTACCAAGCCAAATCATACATAAGCATCATATCAGCTAGTGACGCATTGAGATTGAGAAAAGTAACCTTAGCCCCCGGAGTTTCAGGGGATTCACTCTCCACTCTAGAAGACGATATCTGCAATGGTAACATCCGGCTGTCCATTCCCGATTGCCCTATCGCTTACAAATCAATAGCCGCAACAAAGGAAACCCTGACGTCCGACATCTTCCAGATTACATTCAGGAGAGGGCCTAGAGATGGATAGAGACATAGAAATCATGGCGAAAACAATCTACGGGGAAGCACGTGGAGAATACCGTCTCCCAAACGGAGGAACCAACTCACTCATCGCAATCGGTAACGTCGTCATGAACCGAGCAAAGAGATCAGGGGAGAGCATCGCAATTGAGTGCCTAAAACCATACCAATTCTCATGCTGGAATAAAAATGACCCGAATAGAGCAGTCATCAACAACATACCTCTCTCTGATACAGTTTACGAAAAATGCTTTATCACAGCGGGCCAACTACTCTGTGGAGACCTTCAAGATGACATTACCAACGGAGCGACACACTATTACAGCGCCCGCATGCGCTCCCCACCGTACTGGACCGTTAACAAACAACCAGTCGCAATGATTGGAAATCATATATTCTTCAACCTCCTATATTGAACTTGCATTACAATCAACATGTGTGTTATTCTAAATAACATGAGGAAGGAACAGCAACCTACAATACAGCAAATGCAAAAATTGAGCCGCACCATGGTAAAGGTGCTAGTTGGGATCATGGTACTCCACAGCCAAGCAGACGCGCACGAAGCAGTACGAGATGAATCAGTCAGACTGGCAGTCAAGAGCTGGCTGGGCCAAGAAGTCGAGCTAACCGCAAAGACAAGCATGCATGCAACAAGCGGTCGAACATACGCCGCGAAAACCCCTAATGGGCAGCAATATATAGTACTTGCAAGCGAAGGAATAGTCACAGGCGGCGAGGAGAATCAAGGCCCAAACCCTTTAACACCACATCAGAAAGAACAGCCAATACCAGGGGCTCTGAATCTGGTACTACCAGGCAAGAAGAGCTACTGGATTATAGACCAGGACGGTAGTCCAACCCCGTGCACATACGAAGAGGCCAAAGGACACCAAATGAACCAGCTAGCGCAACAGGAGAGACAGGTAGTAACGATAGAAGTCCAGAGGAGAGCGCCAGGGAAGGATCTACGCAGGATACTGCTGAGCTACCTACAAGGACGAATCAGCCAGCGCAGAATGCTGCAAATAGCATACCAGCTAGGACGGAGCATAGCACAACTGCACAATCTTGGCTTGATCGAAGGAACAACAGAAACAGAAACTGCACACAATGACCTACACGGAGGAAACGTAGTCGTAGGCGAAGTGGAAGGGCAGCCAACCATCACTTTCATCGACATAGACCAGCGGGGGCACGCAGATGTCAGGTCCGACCTGTGTGCCATCGCAGCTAACATCGCAGGAGCAATAGCGGAAGCTGGGAAGAAGCATGACTCCCAACAGGTAGCGACACTGTATGCAGCGATGTGCAAGCTTCACGAAGGGTACAACGAGGAACATAACGGAGAAGAGATACGCTTCGTATCGACGCAAGACCTATTCTGGAGGCTAACAACACACGGATGCACAAGCACCATAATGATGCAGGGAACGATGTTTCCAATTGATAAAGACAGAAACAAAAGCCATCCCTACACTAGGCAGGAAGCCTTTGAGGCGCTGGGTGGCGTAACTACCAAGTGGTACGGAGAACAGGAATACGATATAATAGATCTAATGTACCCATACTGCAGTTTGGCCGAATACAGGAAACTCTACGGGGATGGCAAGCCAGTCGGGCATACAGTAGCAACTAGCGTAATGGGCGAGATACTCCGAGAGTCAGTCATGAACCATGGATACCCCCTCGACATAGACACATGGATAGAGGTCGCCAGCGCAGTACAAGAGGCAGCAACCACGATTGGGGAGGGAGTCGGCGAGAGCTACGGTCTGGACTGCAGGCCAGCTATAGCAAAATTCGAGGAACGGCTAAGAGAGATAATGGGCCGGGACAGCTGAACGAGGTAGGGAGCACCACCGAAGCAGATCTCACGCCGTAGTTGAGTAGCTTCGAAAGTTCCAGCAGTGAATGTAGCCCAAGGATCAGTTACCTTCCTCCCCCCTCATCACCTTACCAAAACACCATTTCCCTTTGGAACGAAACCCTAACCACAATTTACGTAACGTATTGTCAAGGCCTTCAGAGCGATAGCGTGCCTTGACA
>JAITIT010000048.1 GCA_031279295.1 Holosporales bacterium
CAGCCCGGTTCTCAGTGGCTCCGGAGTACAGTTCCTATCTAGCATCGCATCTGCCCTAGCCTGTGCTATCGTCAATGCCATATTAGTAAACCACTGATGTATCCCCGACAGTGGTGATGGTGTACCAACTACACTGGCTAATGTACTCAGTGCTGATGCTTCAGAATCCGGTATCCTCCAGGTATAATTTTTCATGCTCTATCTCCTCCTATTAATCCCTGTGTCTATCCGTTTTAAAGGGATCCAATTACCACCAACACTGCAGCATTGATATAATGTAATGGTGATACTGTTGAGCGGCAGTGACTGGATGGCAAGGGCTGTTTCTAAATTCATATGTCAGGAGTGTGGCGCTGTCCTGCCAAAGTGGATGGGGCAATGTGACGTATGCAGAGGGTGGAACTGCGTCATAGAGGAGGTTGTTGCCGAGGAGAAGCAGCAGTCGGCCGTATCTGTTCCAGAGGGTTTTTTTGAGTTAATATCAGATGTGGCAGGAGAGAGCCATGAGTCGCCGACTGACCGTCATAAATGTACACTCACAGAGCTAGATAGGGTCCTGGGAGGTGGGTTGGTTGATGGCTCAGTTGTGTTGTTAGGAGGACCTCCTGGAATAGGGAAATCAACATTGCTGCTCCAGATGTTATCATGCATCGGGGGCATTGAAAACTACGTCTACATATCAGCTGAAGAATCGACGAAACAAGTTATGCTGCGCGCCAACAGATTGGAGATATCAAACAAAGACCTGATGATTGCATCATCCGCTGATATTCATCAAGTCCTGCAGGCTATTAAACATTTGAACCACAACAGCATAGTGGTTATTGATTCAATTCAGACTGTATCGTCCAACCTCATTCAATCACCTCTTGGTAGCATTTCGCAGGTTAGGTTCTGTACGCAAGAGCTGGTGAAATTCGCGAAGTCCAATGGTGTGATAGTGATCATAGTGGGACACATCACGAAGGACGGAACGATTGCAGGCCCGAAGACACTTGAACACATGGTTGACTGCGTACTGTACTTCGAGGGAGAGAGGACATTGGACTATAGGATCATCCGTTGCGTAAAGAACAGGTTTGGACCCACTGATGAGATTGGTGTATTTTCGATGACCGGGAGAGGGCTGGAAGAGGTCCTCAATCCATCAGCAACGTTCTTATCGGAGCATGATGGTTGTGTAAGTGGAGTAGCAGTATTTTCTGGCATAGAAGGGACTCGCCCCATTCTGTCCGAGGTACAGGCATTGGTATCGCATACAACCCTGGCGATTCCACGACGCTCATCAGTTGGATTCGACGCGAATAGGCTTTCGATGATCGTCGCTGTCCTTGCTACCAGAGGTAGGATAAATTTCTCGAATAAAGATGTATTTGTTAACGTTGCTGGTGGATTGAAGATTACAGAGCCTGCAGCGGACCTGGCCATTGCAGCAGCTATTATTTCTGCTGCATATCAGAAGCCGCTACCAGCGGGATCAGTATTCTTCGGCGAGATCGGACTGTCGGGCGAGCTACGTCAATCACACCTCTCGTTTATCCGTATGAAAGAGTCAGTAAAGCTGGGCTTTACTGACATATTTTGTTCCTATAAAACAGAGGCTTTTGAGGACTTGATCGGAATCAACATGCTGAGGCTTAAATCCATACGTGATTTAGTCGCACTGGTGCGCGCGAATTGATCACTGCTATCAACTTGCTCCTCTTTGCTATCCTTGTTATCTCATCACTATTATATCTCTTATCTATCAGCAGGTACATGATCATAGGCGGAATGGAGAATGTTGTGGACATTGTTGCAAGGTGTATATTGATAGCTGATTTCTTCACTACCTCAGTGGAAGCTTCACTTGCTGCGTAGAGGTTGTATACACAGCAAGTCTAGCAGCCTAGAAGACCACTTCGTGGATGGTATTTACTGCCAGCTCCGTCTGGAGGCGTGGTACCACGAATGACTTTGATAGTCTGCTACCTAAGGTTGCTCTCACGGTTATTGCCTTGCTACTGAAAGCAACTATGATATCATCTACGATGTTGCCATTCTCAATGGCTTGCCCAACGATTGTTACCAACCCGATGTCATCGTCATATTCGGCATCGTACTCACCTTTGACGGTATGCGGGACAATGTATGTATTATCGGAGATACGCTTTATGCACAGCTCGTTATCCACTGGGAATCCGGTATCGGAGGTCCCTGGTTTGAAGGTCGCAATTGTAAGTCCGCAGTGGTGCGCGATTCCAGCAATGCTACCTCTCGTTGAAACGTACTCTGTTGAGTCTGTGACGATTGTCTGTCCACCATTATCTGAAAAGCTCGATACAACGTTGAGCTTGATACCATACCGCTTTGCAACTGATACAGACTTCGCCTGCAAAACGTTTGCTCCGTGCAGTGACAACTCGTGCATTTCATCGTATGATATACGCGTAAGCCTCCCGCAGTTAACCACTATTCTAGGATCAGCTGTGTAGATTCCGTCAACATCGGTGTATATGTAGCATCTGTCGGCATTAATGGCGCTAGCCACTGCGCACGCTGTAGCATCGGAGCCACCTCTGCCAACGGTGTAAATATCTCCATCACTCACCCCTTGAAATCCGGTAATCACAGGAACAACTCCTATAGTTACCTCCTCAAAAATCCTATCGCCATTTACATGGGCAATCGATGCATCGGAATGCACGCCATCAGACTTTATTGGAATCTGCCAGGCGTTAAAGGATTTAGCTGGAATTCCAATGGAGCAGAGACACATAGCCAACAATCCAGCGGCCACCTGTTCCCCAGAGCTTATGACCGCATCATACTCTCGGTTATGACAAGAATCACAGAACTGCTTCGTCATCTCGATGAGCTGATTCGTTACACCCTGCATAGCTGACGTAACAACCACAACCTGATTTCCGTTACGGATATGTTCAACGATGATCTCGGAGACATGCCTTATACGGAACGCATTTGCAACTGAGGAACCGCCGAACTTTAGTATCTCTAATCCCATTACTCCCTGTAGTTTATCCACCCGACATTCCCGTCCTGTTTTTTATACACAACATTAACGCGGCCAGACTCTGCATTCTTAAACATGACAACCGGAGCATCTGTGAGATCGAGTTTCATGACGGCCTCACTGACACTAAGAGATAATACATACCCCTCTTGCTCGGCAATTATCAGGTGTTCTTCATCGTTCTCGTCGGAGGTCGAGGACTTCCTTTCTAGTACGTACTTCACAGCATCGTTTCCAGCATCATCCCACCTTTTCCTCCTGTGCTTGTTGATGAGTCGATTTTTGTGCTTCGATAGAAGAGTCACCAATCTTGACAGAGATGCATCCACTGCAGCATACGCATCTGGTGACTTACCGTGCGAACGTATAATGAATCCCTTGTGAACGTACAGTCGCGCCTCTACTACAAATTCATTATTATCCTTTCGCATCGTTAATGATGACTCGACATCCTCGCCGAGATATTTCTGCATGAGATTAGATACCGAATTAGATATGTAGCCCCTAAGGCTCTCCCCCAGATCTATGCTCTTGCCAGTAATTTTAACGTTCACTATGTTCTCACACAATCCATCAATACAGACATGTTAGCAAGGATGATGTTTCACGTGAAGCAAAATTCGGA
>JAITIT010000006.1 GCA_031279295.1 Holosporales bacterium
AGTGATTGATGTTGTGAAGGTGGAGTAGAGAGGATGTTTATAGTGATACTAATATGATAGAGGATACAGTATGTGGAATACAAGGTATAACACATATAGACCCCATCATGGGGTGGAGGGCATCACTTCCATGGAGTATGTTAATGAGGCTCTAGAGGTAGGTAGTTTGATCAAGGTAGGTGAACATTGGCCACACGATCCAAACGCATATAGCAAACAGGTCAGCATTGGTGATACAATCAAGTGTATATAACGCCACGCTCTTCGCAGGGCATACATGCTAAAAAAAATCGCTAAGTTCGTTGTTTCATCATTCTCCTTCTGGAGGAAGTGCATTACGAGCAAAGACAAAGCGGAGTTTATCCGGGCTAACGGAATGCAACTCGCCGTGCAGGTTATTGTTCTACTAGCAACTGCGCTGGTCTCATTTGTGATGTACAGCTGTATGAAGCCAGTCGTGAAAGGAACGTGTCGCATCATACTGCAGTCGGATGACAGTGACGGTAAGGGAATGTTTGGGCGTGTCGTAGGTGTAGAGGCGAAGCGTGTTACAATTGGCACAACGTTGAGGGAGATCAGATCAATAGGAGTCCTGAAGGCAAACGCAGAGATAGTTATCAAGGCTGAGATCAATGGAAAAATCTCTGAAATCCTGTTTGAGGAAGGTAGCCAAGTAACTAAGGGCCAGGTACTCATCAAGTTCGAGGATGACATTCTGAAAGCCGAGGTCACGAAAGCAAAAGCCGAATATGAACTATGGGCCTCAGCTGCGGAAAGAGCGGAGAGCCTTTATAAGCAGAAGGTTGGTTCTAAGAAGGACCTAGAGGAAGCAACAGCTAAAATGAAGGTTGCGAAGGCTCAGCTGGAGTACAGCGAAGCTCAATTGAGGAGAGCAACCATCACAGCCCCGTGTGACGGTACTATAGGAATTATCAAAGGCACGGCCTCACCAGGCAATACGGTTCAAACAGGAACGGAACTGGTAACCGTAGTCGACACCTCAAATATGAAAATTGAGTTTGCAATTCCAGCAAAATATGTTGCGGACATTGCAGCAGGCCAGACAGTTGAGATATCAGTAGACTCTTCTGGTAATGCTGGCATATACTCCGGTATCGTGGAAGCCGTAGACTCCGTAGTAGATCAACGTAGTCATAGCGTACTGCTAAAGGCATCGGTCGCTAATAAGGATGATAGGCTGAAGCATGGTATGTTCGCGAACATCAGATTAGTTACCGGCGAGAAGGATGATGTGATCCTTGTGGATGAGGATGCGCTAGATAGGGTAGGCTCAACAGAGGCCGTATGGGTGATAGATAAGAAGCAGACGGCTCATATGAAGCAGGTAATTACCGGTGCACGTAACATTAACGGTGTTGAAATCTTGGCTGGACTCAGTGATGGTGATTGGGTTGTCACGTCTGGTCAGTTGAAGCTCACTGAAGGCACGCTCGTGAATATACTGAACAAGGAGAGTGAATCCACAGGAGAAGGTAGTGACGCCGAAACCGAGACGCCTGCGTCCGAACTGGATCAATCACCTAAAGAAGAAGACGCAAAAGAGGAGGCCGAAAAATCGCATGAAGGTAGCAACACTGAGGATGGTAAGGCCGACGATACATCAATGAGACCTGACGAGAGAGAAGGCACGAAGGATGGGGACGATGCCCCCAAGAATGAAGACAAAGCGGATAGGAAGAGAGGCAAGAAGGATCAAGGGAAAAGTATCAGAGATATTATAGAGATGGGGAGATCTGCAGTCAGCAAGTGGTTCGGTCTCCTGCATGGATCATCGCCTGAGCCAGATGAGAAACAGGCCGGTAGGGAGAAAGCACAGTAATGGTAATATCAGAAGTTTGCATTAAGCGGCCTGTCTTCGCGTGGGTTTTAACGCTGATAGTTGTGCTACTCGGTCTCGTGACTGGCGAGCGAATGCCTGTAAGGCAATACCCCAAGGTCGAGAAGAACCATATTACCGTGGAGATGAATTACTACGGTGCCGGCCCTGAAATCATAGAGAATCAGATTACTAAGTTGATTGAGGAGGCTATATCAGGAATTGAGGGACTCGAGACTGTCGAGTCAAGCAGTGAGAGTGATAAGAGCAAGGTCTCCATAGAAGTAGCTGAGGGGGTCAATGTCGAAACAGCGGTGAACGATATAAGAGACAGACTCAGTAAGTCTCGAGACAAATTTCCTCATGAGGCACAGGAGCCGATCCTGACGAAGGTCGGATCTGGAACAAAGTCGATAATGTCGCTTGCCCTCATAAGCAAGTCCGTGGAAGAAAGTGCGCTATATACATATGCAGATAACGAGGTTAAGCATGTCCTCGAGGCAATTCCTGGTGTTGCTAGAATTGATATATACGGTGCTGGTCACTATGAAATGACGATATCTCTGGACCCCCAGAAGATGGCCTTCTACAATCTCACAGTCCTAGATGTCATGCATGCTCTGAGGAAGCAGAACATCGAAAGCCCTGGCGGCAAGATAGGAAACAGGCACAGAGAGTACGTTGTAACCACAGTTGCTGATCTACAGGATAGCGAAGAGTTTATGGATACCCCGATCGCTAACAAGAAAAACAACATCGTGAAGCTGCGTGATATTGGTGTGGCTAAGCTTGAGAGTAGCAACAAGAAGACACTGTCTCGATTCAACGGCGAGAAGGTTGTGAGCTTATCAGTAGTTGCTCAGACATCGGCTAACCCAATTCAGGTCTCGCGTGGCGTACGTGAGAAGTTCGACGAGATGCGAAAGCAGATGCCGGACAACATTGATTTCAGTGTTGCATACGACAGCACGACGTTCATAGAGCGGTCGCTGAGTGAGGTCTATCATACGATATTTGAGTCAGTCATACTGGTGGTGCTTGTTGTCTTCATGTTTCTAAACTCGGTGAGGGCTGCTGTCATTCCACTCATCACGGTGCCTATTTCGTTGGTGGGATCTTTGTTCATTATGTTCCTATGCGGATTCACAATTAACAGCATGACACTTATGAGCATGGTGCTAGCAATAGGCTTGGTAGTGGATGATGCGATCGTGATACTGGAGAACGTGTACAAATACATTGAGAAAGGACTTACCCCAGTGAAGGCAGCGATAGAAGGAACGAAGGAGGTTAGTTTCGCGGTCGTTGCAATGACACTGACACTCTGCGCAGTTTACGCGCCTGTCGCACTCGCGGAGGGTGAGATGGGTAAGTACCTGAAGGAATTCTCAGTTACCCTGGCGGGTGCCGTGTTGCTTTCAGGGTTCATTGCTCTGACGCTGTCTCCCATGATGTGCTCTAGAACATTGATCAGCCACACAAGCAGACCATCAGAAAATAAGTACGCAGTTATGTTCAGGTGGATCGCGGCGAAGCTAAATGCACAACCACTCATAAAGGCTACAGAGCTGAAGTACTCCGCCATGTTAGATAAGGCGTTGAATCGTAGGAAGTCTGTCATAATATTCACGCTGCTGTTCGCCGCGTTCGGATTTGTTGTGTACTCATTCATGCCGCAGGAGCAGAGACCATACCAGGATCTCGGCATGTTTGGGTACGAAGGTCACGCCCCGCAGACATCTACTCTGAACTTCACACAGAAGTACGTAGATGCGATAGACAAGGTGATCTCTGAAGTACCTGAGATTGAATCTCGGAACTATGACATTACGAATCCGACGTTTGATGGTGTTGCTGTGGTCCGTGAATCCAGCGGCAAATCAACGGAAGAGATCATGCACGAAGTCGAGAAGAAGTGTGAAAGAATCTCCGGGATTGACGTTAGGTTCAGCTCTGGTCGTGGGGGAGCAGATGATGGTTCCAAAGTCGTCATGATGGTTATAAGGGGTGAGAAGTCCCACAAGGAGCTTAGGGAAATTACGAGCAACTTCGCAAGTGCCCTATACGAAAGTGGCATCGTGAGTTCGGTCAGATCTTCGTCACGCAATGAGGCAGAGGCATACTCAATATTCGTCAAGAGAGATAAGGCTGCGCTCATGAACATTGATCCTCAGGTCATTGCCGATACCATCTCCGGCTTGATGCAAGGTAAGGTCGCAACAAAGTTCAAGAAGAACCAGATGATCTGTGATGTAAAGGTACAGATCGAGGATCAGTACAAGAGATCGCCTGATCAGTTAACTGACATATATGTTAAGACGTACAATGATCGAGAGGAAATGCTTGTGCCGATTGCGGAGCTAATCGATATCTACGCCAGATCTGGCCCAGTCTCTATTCACAGGTATAACAGGACCAGAGCCAACACGATCATGCCGATCTTAAACAACTCAACGTCGCTTGGAGATGCAATAGGCATCATTAGAGATCTGGCTCATAAGACTCTGCCTGACGATGTGTTCATTGAGTTCATAGCTGAGACAAAGAGGTTCCTTGCCGAATCCCATACAATGCTCATTATCTTTATGCTAGCACTGAGCTTCATCTATCTCGTCATGGCTGCTCAGTTCGAGAGCTGGATAGATCCATTTATCATCATGCTAACTGTGCCGCTGACTCTCGTCGGTGGGATTATGACGCTGGCAAGCATAGACAGTACTATCAACATGTTCTCCAACATAGGGTTCTTAACCCTAATAGGTCTCATCACAAAGCATGGCATCCTCATCGTTGACTTCGCAAACAAGCTTGTTGAATCCGGGAAAACACCGAAAGCCGCCGTTAAGGAGGCAGCCGTTATGAGACTGAGGCCGATACTGATGACGTCGTTTGCAATGATCTTGGGGTCGCTACCATTAGCATTTGCAAGGGGTGCTGGCTGCGAGATCAGGATCCCACTTGGAGCTGTTATTAGCGGCGGGATGACCATTGGTACTCTCTTCACGATATTCATCGTTCCAATAGTATATACCTACATTGCGGGGTTTAAGAAGATAAGGCGGGCCGAAGATACAGTCTGTAACTTGGCCTAGCCTGGCGCGGATTCTTGAAGTGAGGCGTGTGGCATTCGTCAAATTAATATACAGCTTTCGTTCATGTTTCCGGCACTAGCTGATGTAATCCAGACCTACGTGATGGGCACATCGACCTGATATGTTATTACCATCCTCTATAGGTTCCACAGTTGATCTACATGGATATGGTATATGAGAGAGAGTAGGAATATGTTGTGCTACTTCATGTTGCTTCGCTGGATGGTAAGTGCTATAATACAATGCAGGTGCCTTACGTTAGCGTTGTGTAAGGAGGAGATGTGCTCAATGGGCAGCCTCTTACAAAGCGAAATGCGGAAATGTGGCATGATGTCAATGCGACACCATACGTTCAGATCAAAGGCATAACGAAGTCGTACAACGGAATCGCAGTCCTTAGAGACATACACATATCGATATATAAGGGGGAACTATTCTCTCTACTCGGCCAATCAGGATGCGGAAAGACTACCCTCTTGAGAATCCTCGCAGGCCTTGAGGTACCAACACAAGGTAGCGTAGTGATAGACGGCGTCGATATAACAAATTGGCCTGCACACAAACGTCCAGTCAGTATGATGTTCCAGTCATACGCCATATTCCCGCACATGACTGTATCACAGAACATCGCATTTGGGCTGGCGCAGGATAACCTCAGCAAAGACACAATCAAGGAGAGAATCGCAGAAGTTCTCGAGCTTGTTCAACTTTGTGGATATGAAGATAGAATGCCAGATCAGCTATCTGGTGGCCAGAAGCAAAGAGTAGCCCTCGCTAGGAGCTTAGCAAAACGTCCCAAGCTTATGTTACTCGACGAGCCGCTCGCAGCACTCGACAAGAAACTTCGAGAGCGCACTCAGTTCGAAATTGTGAACATCCAAGAGAGGGTCGGCGTTACGTTCGTGCTCGTTACACATGATCAGGCAGAAGCTATGACCATGTCGACAAGGATGGCCATACTAAACGATGGCAGGGTGTGTCAAATTGGCACACCGCACGATATCTACGAGTTTCCAAATTCGTGCTTTGTAGCAAGCTTCATAGGCGGGATAAATTTATTCGTAGGCATTGTCATTGAGCAAGGCCATGACTACGTTGTAGTTGAGACTCAGGATCTTGATTGTCTGTGCTATGTATCGTACACCGGCGCGATACCAATCGGCGCATCAGTAACGTTGGCTGTAAGGCCGGAGAAGGTAATGATCTCGACATTACGACCAGCGTACCCAAGGAACTGGACATGCGGCATAATTAAGGAGATTGCGTATCTCGGGAACGTCTCAGTCTACCATGTTCAACTACCGTCAGGAAAACCCATTATTGCCATGCTTCCTAATTTACTCAGGCTAGAGGGTAGGAATTTTGAATGGGAGGATGAGGTGTTTCTGTTCTGGCGCTCAGAAAATAGCATTGTCCTAACATCATGAAACTCGGGCTTGCAATAAGTACATTTTACGAAACCGCTCGGCAAAGGCTGATACAGTATCACACGAACATTATAGAGACCGGGGGGTACATAACTATCTTACCGTTAATATGGGTGCTACTGTTCCTCGCCATCCCATTCACTACTCTTCTGAAGATAGGCTTCTCGGAGCCCACGTTCACCATTCCGCCATTCTCCGAGATGTTCTCTCACGTCTCGGACTATGCGATCAACATAAAACTCAACCTCAAAAATTACGTTACCATACTGAACACCACGTACTACATTTCAGCATTCTTGAACTCAGTGGGCTTCGGTGTGATAGCTGTTGTCTTGTGCCTCATCTTAGGATTTCCGATGGCCTATGGCATTCACAGCGTCACGGGAAAGTTCGCGAAAATGATGCTTATCATGCTGATATCCCTATCCTTCTGGACTTCGTTTCTGGTGCGCATATATGCATTGATAAACATGCTGAACGTGCACGGGATCATAAACTCCGCACTCATGCGCTTGGGCCTTATTAGCACACCTATACAGTTCATTGGCAACAACTACGCGGTCTGTGCTGGCCTGGTATTCTGCTATATACCATTCATGATTTTTCCGATCTACGCCATCCTAGAAAAAATTGACAAGACATACATCGAATCAGCAAATGATCTCGGCTGCACACCGTTGAGGGCTTTCTGGTATGTAACGGTGCCGCTCTCGAAGGCTGGAATCCTCAATGGATGCATTATGGTTTTCACGATGTCTAGCGGTGAATTCGTTATTCCTGAGCTACTAGGGAGCTCCGACGTAGTAACCTTTGGCAGGGCCCTGTGGACAGAATTCTTCACGAACCTGGACTGGCCAATGGCATGTTCTCTGTCGATACTGATGGTGATGTGCATCACGTTACCAATCATGTGGATCAGTAAGGAGATGAGTAAGTAACCCACCATCAAAGGTATCCCAGCAAGAACCTTTTGGGTGGATAATGTGACTGTTGCGATCATCCTAGTTAGGTTAGGTTACTTTAATTTCATAGCTCTAAATTCTAAGTCTGCGACATGATAGACCTGATCATATCTTTCCACTCGCAGGAGAAACGGTCAGTTTGGTCGCTTGGAGGAACTATAGATGTCTCATCGACAGAGTATGCTAATGGTAGAATTCCTCTACGTTTCCCAACACACCTACTGATAGACTTCTCAACAAATTCATATATCTCCTGGACTGATGTTACCACCAAGCACGCGTGTTCCACATATGGATATATATCCACAAAATTTTCAAAATATTTCCCAGTGGCAACATCACACCCAAACTGTAGTGGCTCAAGAAAATTATGCCCGCCTACTCCTGGAATAAGGCTACCACAAACAAGGACAGTGCTAATTGATTCGAAGAATGCTCCGAGGTATCCAACTCTATCCACGATGTAAATATCTTCCACCATGTGCATTGGGCAGCGTAAGGCAGATGAATGTAGAATGCATGTAAGCCCATTATTGTGGCATAGCTTAATCACCTCGCTAACCCTAGATGGGTGACGCACGGCAATGACAGTAATTACGTCTAGTATCTCTTTGAGTCGCTTATGGACATTAAGAATTATCGCCTCTTCTCCAGCGTGGGTACTAACCGCAATCCATGCTTTGCGTATTCCAACAGCCTGTTTTATAGCTGTTACAGCCTCTCTGCTAACAGGTAGCTTATCGGCAATCATTTTGAGGCTTGGCATCATGAATACATTGTTTGCCCCTAGATTCTCGATATGGGTAAGCATAGCAGGCGAAGATACATAGACTGCTTTGAATGTGCAAAATGGCATAAGATTCAGTAGCCTTTTAGCCATATAGAACTTCCTGAGAGATCCCTTGGAACACCTGGCATTCAGGAGATATGTAGGTATATCACACTCACGTAGGTGGCACAGTATGTTTGGCCACAATTCAGATTCCACAAAGAACGCCACGCTTGGTTTCCAGAAGTGGACAAAGCGCCTTACCCACGGTAGTACATCGAATGGGGCAAATTGGTGGATGACTGAGCCACCAAGGCGTTCCTCCACAATCTTCGCAGAGGTCAGAGTTGTAGTGGTAAGAAGGATATTTATGTTACTATCTACATCATGAAGCTTCGATATGAATGGAATCACTGATAACGATTCCCCGACACTTACGGCGTGGATCCAAACTAATTTACCTGGTGGTCTCTCTACGGATGCGTACCCGAACCGCTCAGACCGCCGTGCCTTACTCTCCAGTCCTCTCAAAACTCTGATACGCGTGCATATAACAGCAATTGGCCAACTAACGATCCCGATGATATTAAAGATAATTTTTGGGTGGACACGAGTACACAGCAACACGGCTAGCACTATCAGAATAACGGCTAGTATACCGATGCCACCCATAATCCCACCCCTATGGTCGATTTTCTACTGATATGGAGATGCGGCTACTGTTACCACCTTGTTTCCGTAGCACGAGGCCAGATAGATTAGTTGCAACAAACTCCTTCCGACACATGTCATTAATGGTATGCCTCAGGAGGCCGTACGAAATGATCCTCCTGTCTTTGGGCGATACAGCCTTGATGATCATGTCGAGAACCCGCATTCTCAATTCACAGTGCAACTTCCTGAATGTCTCAATAGCGATACACGCACCATCGAAGACATCTGCTAGTGCAGCTTGCGCCATTTGGTTCAAGCAGTCATCTGCAACCTGTAATCTCTCAATAGACTTACCTATGCTATCCATATCTAAATGGTATCTATCTGCGAAGACCTTGTATGCCCTTCTCCATCTTACCCTTTCAAACTTAGAATCGTGATTTGATGGATCGTTAACGTAGGAAAGTACTCCGAAGCGATCTCTCAGAGTTTGCTTGATGTCACCAGGAGAGAATTTTAGCAGCGGCCTAAAGAGCTTTATGTCCTTGAATTCAGAGACATTCCTGATGCCGACCAATCCCCTAATTGATGATCCACGTGATAGCCTCATAAAGAACGTTTCCCATTGATCCATAGCATGATGTGCGGTTAGTAGTACATCACCGCTAACTGATTTGCAAAGCTTGTATAGTAGGTTATAACGAGCGTGTCTCGCCTTCAGTTCTATGCTTCCACCAATGTCGAATGGATGATCCCACACCAAAACCTCATACTCGATTCCCATCTTCTTTAGGATATCGATCGTAGGCAGGATTTCAGATGAAGACTCTGGCCTCAGCTTGTGGTCAACTATGCCTGCAACAACACTGGTGCCGTTTTCTGCTGCATAGCTGCGCGCGAGTAATGTTAAGCACAAGCTATCAGCTCCGCCGGATAGTCCAATCACCCAAGTCTTGCAGGCACGTATCTCACCGGGAACTACATCTGAAAATGATCGCTCAGAAATTATCATATAGCCCTACCACAAACGAACTCGTGACTGACGATAACCCAGGTAATTCAAGTTGTCAATTCTACCGTCTAGGTGTGTAATCATTAAAGTGGGTGTAGAAGTTGTATGCGTATGCCAAAAATCTGCCATTGCGAGTTTTGCTTATCAACGCATCACCACCATAATTTCTCATGGCAGTTTTTTGATACATGATAGCTGTGATAGAGATTTAGGTGGAAAAATTTGTTTACTCCAGTAGGCTATATACGTGTAAGCAGTAAGATTTTGATACCGTATCACTCGTGATGAAGGGAGTAGTAATAGTAGAATCTCCAGCGAAAGCTAAGGCGATTGGGTTGTACCTCGGGAAGTCGTATAAGGTCATTGCTAGCTATGGGCATGTGAGAGATCTCATAGCAAAGGATGGCGCAGTTGATGTAGAGGGCGGGTACAAAATGCAATGGGCATTCAACGAGCGCGGCAAGAGACAGATTAATGAAATCGCGGCAGCTCTGAAGCTTTCAGACACGTTGTACCTCGCAACAGACCCTGACAGAGAGGGGGAGGCGATATCGTGGCACATCCTAGAGGCACTCAGAGAAAAAAAGCAGCTCGCCAGCAAAAATATTAAGCGTGTTGTATTTCATGAGATCACGAAGACAGCCGTTAAAAACGCCTTTGAGACTCCAAAGGATCTGGACCAGAGTCTCGTAGATGCCTACCTAACGCGCAGAGCTCTCGATTACCTCGTTGGATTTTCCATCTCGCCAGTGCTATGGCGCAAGATGCCAGGAGCGAAATCCGCCGGGAGGGTACAGTCAGTTGCTCTGAGGTTAGTTGTCGAGAGGGAACTTGAGATCCAGAAATTTGATTCGGAAGAGTACTGGAGCATCCATGCGGATTTCGATTCTCCGAATGGAGTTGTTCCATCGACACTCGCAGTCCACGATGGTAAGAAGATCGATAAAATGGACATCAAGAATGCCGAGGCGGCGGCGGCTATTAAGGCCGAGCTCTCTGCTAGGCAATACTCTGTCAGTGCAGTCGAGAAGAAGACTGTACGACGTAACCCATACGCTCCCTTTACAACATCCACGCTTCAGCAGGATGCTGTGAGGAAGCTCGGGTTTAGCGCTAAGAGGACCATGCAGATAGCTCAGAAGCTATATGAGGGAATTTCTATTGATGGCGCCATACACGGTCTCATAACATACATGAGGACCGACAGCACAGCCCTATCAACAGATGCTGTATCTGAAGCTAGAGCATTCATCAAGGCAACATATGGAGATAAGTATCTTCCAGATTCTCCGAAAGTGTACAAGACGAAAACGAAGAACGCTCAGGAAGCGCATGAGGCTATCAGGCCAACATCATTCGCCAGGGTACCGGATACTCTTAGGTTACTTCTCTCATCAGATGAGCTGGCTCTATATGGGCTTATCTGGAAGAGAGCCATAGCCTCACAGATGGAGAATGCCCTGATAGACCAGGTATCAGTCGACATAGCATCTGACGACGGGAGATCGATATTTAGAGCAACAGGCTCCTCCGTGGCGTTTGACGGGTTCCTAAAGTTGTATGTCGAGTCAGTAGATGATGATTCAGAAATCCAGGATACGAAGCACAGGAAGCTCCCTGTGGTTAACGATGGAGATAGGATGCTACCAAACAGGATCACCGACCTCCAACATTTCACCCAACCTCCTCCAAGGTTCAATGAAGCAAGCCTCGTGAAAAAGCTGGAAGAACTCGGAATCGGCCGTCCATCAACCTATGCTACCATCATGAACGTACTACAGGAAAGAAAATATGTCACTCTCCAGAAGAGAACATTCGTACCAGATAGCATAGGCTTCCTCGTTATATCGTTCCTGCGTAATTTCTTCACGAGGTACGTTGAGTACGGATTCACAGCCGGACTCGAGGAGGAGCTGGATGACATATCAAATGGCAAGTTAGCATGGCGTGGAGTGCTCGATAAATTCTGGATGGAGTTTATTAAACACATCTCACAAGCTAAGGAGCTTACGATAACAGAGGTGATACAATCGGTCGAGAATGACATAAGCGACTACGTGTTCAAAGATGTCGATGAGGAGAGAGCATGCCCGCTGTGTAAGGTCGGAAAGATTAATTTGAAGCTTGGCAGGTTTGGTGCTTTCCTTGGGTGCTCGAACTACCCTGATTGTAAGTACACTAAGAAGCTTGGTGATAGTAATATCTCACCGGATGATCCGCAGTCTCAAGTCCAAAAATTGAATGTTAAGATTGGGGCGGATACGAGTCTGGGTAACGACGTGATTTCATTGAAGAGTGGCCCATTCGGGTACTACCTAGAGTGGGCAGCTACCAAGGATGCAACCGGGAAAAAACCGAAACGAGCTACTGTACCGAAATTTGTAAATGATCCTACTGAGCTTACAATTGATGATGCAATGACTCTCGGACACCTCCCAAAAATCCTCGGGAAACACCCTAAGACAAAAAAAGAGATTCAGCTTGCAATAGGGAGAGTTGGTCCGTACCTCAAGGTTGATTCCAAATCATTCAAGCTTGAGAAAAGTATCCATGCGATCCGGGTTACACTAAAAGAGGCCATCAGCATCATTGATAACCATACGACTTGAGCAAAAACCATTGAATGGAAGCATGGTCTATAATAGACTGGCTTTCGGTAGGGCTCATAGCTCAGTTGGTAGAGC
>JAITIT010000014.1 GCA_031279295.1 Holosporales bacterium
AGAGCATTTTGATATCTATGGTTTCATTTGTAGGCTGCGACATGAGACAAGTCATGGTGCGGGAGAGTAGGTAGGTTCCATATCATGCTTAAGCAGGCCGATGTAGATCCAAGGCCTTCACCTGTAAATACATCGACGACCTATTCCCTAACGACTTTATTGATGAATGGCACACTCCTGAGAGCGGCATTGATCATGATTAGCTGCACGATGTCAGCAACCTCCACCTCGACCTGTATCTGAAATACGTTATCGTACCTCTCTCCAACCTTGAGGTTAACGATGGTACCTCCTTTGCTCTCGATGACAGTCGCTATCTCTGACAAATTACCTGGTTCATACGTCGATGTAATATGCAATCCCACTGGATATTTTTTGTTTGCTTCGAAGGCTTTCTTGCTCCAGGCTAAATCCACTACCCTAGAGTTTGCCTCCTGCGCTCTCTCTGGAAAAACCTGGCATTTTTCGATATGTATCTCGATTCCGACATCCTCTATAGCAACCCCCACAATCCTATCACCTGGTATTGGAGAGCAGCATGCTACAGGTACGACCGGTAAATCCGGAAGACCGAAGATTGGTAACTTATCTTCGCTATTGATGTTGCTGACCTGTTTCTCCACTATATACAGATCAAGGTTCAGGCTCCTGATTTCGTTGTAGCTCACGATGATCTCCCTCATTGTGAGCTGTGCACTTCCAATCGCGTAGAACATCTGGGATGGTGCATTAAATTTCAGAGCCTTGCATATTTGCTTCACCTCGGTCTCATTAACATCAATGTTGTACCGCTCGATGCAATCGTAAAAATTGCTCTTGCCGATCATCGTTATGCGTTCCCTCTCGAACGCACTGAGGAACTTCTTGATCGCTGTTTTGGCCTTGATTGTTGTTACATACCCTTCCCACGCTAGACTAGGAACCTGCTTAGGATCTACGACGATCTCAATCTGATCTCCGTTCTCCACTATGGTTCTCAACGGTACCGGACTTCCATTTATCTTGGCAACTGATGCATGGTTCCCTATGTCCGAGTGTATTGAGTACGCAAAGTCGAGTACTGATGACCCACGTGGAAGTGACATTATTGTCCCCTTTGGGGTGATACAAAACACAGTGTCAGACAAAATTTCCGTTTTGGAGTTCGCGAGGAACTCCTCTATGTTGGAGGTGTTCTCCAGTATGCTCACAAGGTTTCTTATCCAGCGATAATCATTTGGCTTCCTCTGTTTCTGCGATCCGTTGGTTTTGTAGTCACAGTGCGCCGCTATGCCAAACTCTGCAATCTGGTGCATCTCCTTCGTCCTGATTTGAATCTCCACACGTTTGTTAAGAGGACCTATCACGCATGTATGAAGCGACTGATAGCTGTTGTTTTTTGGAGTACTGATATAGTCACGGAAGCGACCAGGTATCACGAGGTAGTTCCTATGAACGCACCCCAGCATTTGATAGCACTGAGCAATGGAGTCCACGATTATCCGAAACGCCATTATATCGGCGAGCTGCTCAAATGAGATATTACGTACCTTTATCTTTTCCCAGATCGAGTACGGTGCTTTAAGCCTACCTGTGATGATGCATGGTATATCAATATTCAGGGCTAACTGCCGTATCTCCTCCGTAATGCTAGAGATCATATTTTCTGACACATCATACAAGTGCTTCAGTCTGGACTTTATCGATTTGTAGATCTCTGGATGCAGCTCTGCAAATGCGATATCTTGCAGTTCATCCTTTATTCCTACCATCCCTATTCTCTCTGCGAGTGGTGCATAGATCTCCAAGGTTTCCTTTGCTATATATAATCGCCTCAGTTTTTTCTTGAATTTCAAGGTACGCATGTTGTGGAGGCGATCTGCTAATTTGATGATGAGAACTCTGATATCAGATGCAGCCGATATTAGGAGCTTCCTAAAATTTTCGGTCTGCCGTTCGGCTAGCGATGAGGACTCAAACTTTGAAAGCTTGGTTACGCCATCTACAATCTTCGCCACCTTCTCACTAAAACACTCTGCTATTTCCTCGTACGTAGCATCTGTATCTTCAATGGTATCATGCAATATACCGGCGATCACGGTGTTCTGATCCATTTTCAGAGATATCAGGATCTCAGCTACCTCAATAGGATGAGAAAAAAATGGATCTCCAGACTCTCGAAGCTGTGTGCCATGTTTCTCTAGCGTAAATATGTACGCGCGCTTGATTAATTCTTCATCGACGTCTGCACAATATTCCCTGATTCCGGAAATGAGATCTTGCTGAGTTACCAAGATGAGCCAGACAGTCAACGTCCCATAATTTTATTCTAGATCGTTAACCATGAATTTGCTTCAAATTTTTCGTAGCCTCCCGCGGATACTATAGATGTTATCTACTCCCTACCTACCAGTTCGTCTACGAGTTTCTCAAGCATATCCATCGAGATATCTATCGCGTTGTTTTGTAGCTTCCTATCGTCCCGCGATTTTTGCAATCTCTCAGAAAGCTTCGCCATTACCAATGAGACGACTTTGTTATGGAGCTCCGCCATTAATCCAGCACGGATCCTCGCAATTGCTACGTCGTACTCTTTCTGCTTCGTTTCCATAATGGCCGCAATTTTAGCAGCCGCCTTCCCCGTAATCTTCCTAGCCTCCTCCTCAGCAGCAATGACTGATTTTTCTATCTCAGCTGCCGCTTCTTCCAGGTTGATATTCAACTGCTTGAGCTGTAGTTCGGTTTCCTTCTTACGCAATTCAAGTGCACAGATTCGCGATCTTACGTCTTCCACTTCACGATTCAGCGAGGATTTTATCTTGCCATATGCCAGCTTCCATAGCACCACCACCATACCGATGAAACTCACCACCAGATACGTGTGAATGTCTTGCAGAACGTTCATTGTAATCCTTCCCTACTCCTCTACGAGGCCTTAAAAAATAACCTCTCGAAGATAATCTGTGCCGTGATATCAATCTGTATCTTGAGTGTAGTTTCCAGGTTCCCAAGTTCATCATTTAGCCTCTTATGTGTCTCATTGAGAATTGTATCGTTCTCTGCTTTTATGAGTCCGATTTGCTCCCTTAGTGTCACATCAGATTTTTCAATTGCGACCTTCACGATCGCAGACACACTCCTAAGCCGGTCTTCTTTTAGTCTCTCTATTTCCGCCTCCATTCTCGCTATCTCAGTCTCTGCGCTCTCCACCAGGCTCCGTTCCTTTGCCATGAAAGCATCACGCTTTGAGAGAATACTATTAATCCTCGGTATAACCCGCCTCTTAAGAAATATGAAGAGCACTGACAAACACACACCTAGCCAGAACAGCTGAGATATGTAAGACGACGAATCAAGTTGCGGCAACATACTATGCGCCCCCTATGGGCACCACAATTATGCAGTGAAGAGAATAATCATGGCAACGACGAAGGCGAGCAACGCTATCGACTCAACCAACGCGAAGCACAACATGCTCGATGCCATCAGGTCGTTCTTGGCAGAGGGGTTCCGTCCTATGGAATCTATGAGTGATGAAAATAGCTTCCCAAGACCGATACCAACACCGAACAACGGCAGCACCGCTATTCCGGCTCCTATTAACTTTGCTGCTCCTACATCCATTTTGCAATTGTCCTTTCAACTAATTAGTGTGACGCAGTGCCAAGTGACTCCGCTATATACATACATGACAATACCACAAATACGTACGCCTGCAACCCACAAACTGCAAGCTTAAAAATGTCTAACAAAATGTCGAACGTGATTGGCATAATGGCTAACGGCGTTAGTATAGTTACACCAGCGGCTGACACCGCAAACCCCGCGATCACCTTGATCATGATATGACCAGCCACCATGTTTGCAAAGAGCCTAACACCTAGGCTAATCGGCCTAAACAAAAACGACATCAGCTCTATAACGACAAAAAATGGCGTGAGATAACCTGGGATCCCAGCGGGGCAAAAATGCCTGATATACTGCGTGCCCTGCATACGTATCCCGACAACGATCGAAGTTACAAAGACAGCCATCGCAATCCCGATAGTAACGATAATCTGACTGGTAAACGAGAACGCATACGGTAGTAATCCAATCATGTTTCCGATTGCTAGGAACAGGAACAATGTAACGGCATATGGGAACACAACATCTCCTCTGGTACCTACGTTGACTTTCACCACATTACCGACGAAGAAGAACAGCTTCTCCACAACAACCTGCAGCCGCGTCGGTACCAGCTCTTTGTTCGACGTCCCGAACCACAGCACCACGCATGCAATACCAACGACCAACATCATGAAAATCGACGAGTTCGTAATGGAGACGTCCAAGCCACATATGCTAATCGGCAGAATTTTGTGCACCTCAAACGATGACATCGGGTCATGTGACATCAATCCCTGCGCTCTCCAAAGAGACTACTTGACAGTATACCATACAACGTACTACAATGTACACGTGTGGTACACATATTCCCAGAATCAGCATCCAACCCCTAGCCTGTTTCATGACAGGCTATAACTATTGGAAGAGATTGAAATCTCTCAATGTGTTAACTCCATACGAATATATGGGAGGCCCACAGCGTGGCTCCATGATCGCACAGATTGTCCAAGCAGTCCTAGAATCTGCATGTCACGAGATGGTAGGCTTATAACATCAAACACTTAATCTGAACTGCTGCCTCGAATAAACAGGCGGGGGTAGCATACCTCGTGGTTCTCACCTTTTGCTCCTACATAAGGAGGTATGGCTCAAGTAATATCCGTGTCTTGTCTGATATGCCGTATCGATGATGTGCTAGTTCTATGAAGTCAATTTAAAGCTGTAAACAAATAGGGGGGGTGTATCACAATTTATTTTGTCTCTCACTCCCAAAGAACTCGCCGTACCACTCGTTGATTAGTGGGGAAATCGTATCTCGTGCAAGATCATCCATGGAGTATATCCCGTTATCTTGCCGGACTAACCACTTGGCGACCTTCACCGCCCCCTTAGCGAAGATCTCCTTCGAGTACGCTTCGTGCCTGATCTTCAGGCTTTCGTTGCTACCGATAAAAGCAACCTCATGTGTACCAACGACCATCCCACTCCTCTGTACAGAGAATCCTATCTCCCCACGTTTCCGTTGTTCGATAATTCCATACCTCATAAAGTTAGCAACATCATCAAACTCCCGATTCCGCGCTCTTGCGATAGTACGCCCTAACATTAGTGCAGTTCCAGATGGAGCATCCTTCTTCATCCTATGGTGACTCTCAAAGATCTCTACATCATAGTCTTCGTCCATGATCTTCGCGAGCAGGTGCACAGTGAAATTCAACATTGCTACCAATGGGCTCATGTTTGGAGAGCAAAAAACTGGGGCGTGAGTTGCACATTCATTCATCAGCTCATGATGCACCTTAGACAATCCTGTGGTTCCTATAACAATCGGAATATACGACTTGCTACTTGCCGCGTAGCGCAACATTGCCTCTGTAGCAAGCGGACATGAGAAGTCTATGATGATATCGGAGCAACCGAACATAACCTCGACATTGTCTCTGCGCGATACCTTGCCTGTTATCGCGAAGCCACCTTCTTGCAGCAACGCCTTCACGACCAATCCTCCCATCGTTCCGGTTGCCCCTAAGACAGATACCTTCATGATAGCAGAACTCACCGATTAGAACGGTACGTCATCATCAATTGGAATATCGTGTGGAGACTCATCATTCCTAGCATCGAACTCGCCATCATTTCTCCTGGAGTCCAAAATCATCAGCTCCCCTCGAAACCTTCCGATGACAATCTCCGTGACATACCTATCAACCCCAGTCTGATCGGTCCATTTTCTCGTCTGCAATTGTCCCTCGATATAAAGCTTTGTCCCTTTCTTTACGTACCGTTCTATGATCTCAGCAAGCTTGTCATTGAACACAGTAACACGATGCCACTCTGCCTTATCCCTTCGCTCACCTGTCGCCTTATCCCTCCAAGACTCACTGGTAGCTATACTGAACGAAGCAACCCTCGTCCCATCAGGCATGAAACGAACATCGGGATCCTTCCCCAAGTTTCCGATTAACATTACCTTATTTAGAGAACCAGCCATCGAACTCTCCGCCCGTCTATATACCATGGTATTGTACCTCATTTACAGTGAACGTGTAAAAATAATTAGAGCTGTCTCCAGAGCCAGTCATCACGAAAATGAGTCCAGTTCCAAACAGCATAGTGTCTCATTATCTATCACCTTTTGTCAGTTCCTCTCCCCAGTCATAATTGACATAATCTACAGGCCTGGTATAAACTAACCAGTAGTGAGTGGGAAGGGTGGCCGAGTGGTTAAAGGCAGCAGACTGTAAATCTGCCGACGTTAGTCTACGTAAGTTCGAATCTTACCCCTTCCACCACGAGAGTATAGTAGCGGGTGTAGCTTAATGGTAAAGCCCCAGCCTTCCAAGCTGGCTACGTGGGTTCGATTCCCATCACCCGCTCCAAGAACGTAATAAAAGGAATGAGGTTATTTTAGTTGTGTGGAGACTGCTCGGTACACTAAAGTTCTGGGATAAGAGCGACAGCATTGCTGCTAGACTGCTCGAGCCGGTATCGAAAATATATAACGCTATATCCAGCGCGAGATATAGCTCCGTAACACCGGAGACCGTGGCAGTCCCAACGATATGCGTCGGTAACGTCGTGGTCGGTGGAGCCGGAAAGACCCCTGTAGCTGCTGCCGTGTGTGAACTTCTAAAGAGCGAAGAGCGCACTCCACACATAATATCATCGGGGTATGGAGGATACATCAAGAACGTCGTGAGGGTAGACGATAAGATTCACACCTACCTTCAGGTAGGAGACGAAGCACTGCTGCTATCAAGGATTGCCCCAACATGGATAGGCAAGAACAAGATACATGCATGCAGAGCAGCAAGCTCTGCCGGTGCGGATGTGGTAGTGATGGATGATGGACTACAGAACAACACCGTCGTGAAAGATCTGAGTATCTTAGTAGTAGACTCAGGGCAGGGATTTGGAAACGAGAAGGTGCTGCCAGCTGGCCCTCTACGGGAAACCGTAGAATCCGGAGTAAGGAAATCTGATGTGGTATTGATCATTGGAGAGGGAAGCGAAGCTATCGAGAACCGCGTGCTGTCAGTTAGCAAAGACATAAGGATATATCACGCAAGGACAGAGGCGGTGAATCCAACCCCGGAGAATGATCGGAAGGTAATTGGATTCTGTGGTCTTGGATACCCGAACAAATTTAGGATGTCACTAGAGCAGGCCAGATATAACGTTGTTGATTTCATAGCCTTCCGCGATCATCACGCATACACCATAACAGAGATTCAAAGGCTCATCACTACCGCCAGAAGGGTAAATGCAAGGCTAGTTACCACTTGGAAAGATTATGTTAAAATCCCGAATGTGTTTAAGGACGATATAGAAGCAATAGGCGTCAGACTGAAGATTGAAGAGGATGAGTTTGGGCGATTCCTTGTAGAGGCTATTTCGAGGGATAAGTAATCACACTTGCTTCAACCATCCATTTCTGTCTACTTATGTGGCTTATCACACTTCTGTGATAGATAACGCACTACCTCCCAGTAGGGTTAGAGGGATTAACCTAGATAATCCGATATTTCTCGCATCAGTATCTTTACCTCTAATAATACATGTAATGCGCTATTGAGTTTAGGTCCTAGCCACAAATATACCCAAAAGCAAGCCCCATCACTGGGGAGGGGGCTTTTGGGGAGAAAACAATTCGTCTATCATCTTGAGATCGGGTGGCAACTGAGAATTGAATGTCATGCGCTCTTTTGTGAATGGATGGACAAACGATAGCTCCATCGCGTGCAGGGCTTGCCTTTTAAGGTTCCTCACCACATCAGGATACGTAGAATCTACCTTGCTCTTTCCATACACTTGGTCACCTATTACCGGCAGTCCTATATGCTTCATATGTACCCTAATTTGATGTGTCCTCCCTGTCAGCAACTTGCACATCATCTTTGATATAATGCTTGTCGGTGAGCAGTAGACCGTCTGGTCAAGCTCGTATATTGTAAGTGCTCGTTTACCGCGGTCTTTTCCGACTGTGTACTGTTGTCTCAATCGCGGATGCCGTTTGATTAGCGTATCGATGCAACCTGACCTTTGTCCAGGTCTTCCGAACACGAAGCATGCGTAGTTACGTGAAATAAGGTCGCCCTTCCCATTTGCGAACAACGTAGCGATACGATTGTGAGCATCATTGTTCTTGGCAATTAACATTACACCAGAGGTATTCATGTCTAGCCTATGAACAATACCTGGTCTTGTGGGTCCTCCGATATCAGACAGCTCATTGTTGAATCGGAAAGCTATTGCATTAACGAGAGTACCGGATTTATGTCCTGGAGCCGGGTGACATACTAGGCCGGCTGGTTTATTAATCACGACAAGATGCTCGTCCTCATATAGCACTTCCAACGCGATGTCCTCTGCCTCGATCTCGTACTGATCATCATCGCACGATGTATCATCCACATATACATCACATTGCCCCATCACCTTCTTAGATGGATCAGCAAGCGGACATTCTTCAATCGTTACGCATCCACGTTTCATCAGCTTCTGAATCATGGACCTTGACAGCCCATTCGACAACTGAGAGATGGCCACATCGAACCGCTTGCCGATATAGTCTTCTGTAATCCTGATGTTCATCGAGGAATCAGAACTGACTAATTAGAATCATCGGTCTCTTCAACAACGGAGACCGACGTCACGACCTCTCCCTCATTCAGCCTGAACAGTATTACACCCTGCGAGACTCTCCTTGTGATTCTGATATCCTCGACGGAACACCGCATAATCCTGCCGGCATTCGTTATCATCATAATGTGGGTTTCGAAATCTACTGGGAAGGATGCTACCACTTTCCCGTTCCTTTCTGTAATCGAGATATTTGTGAAGCCCTGAGTCCCTCTGCTTGTGGAGCGGTAATCATAGAAGGATGACACCTTACCAAAACCACGCTCCGTTACAGTCAAGATAAACTTCTCATTCCTCGCAAGTGTTGTAACCCTGTCCTCTACTATCTCGCCGTCAGTTAGCTTGCCCTTCCTCACGAGCGCCCTGAGTTTCTCTGCCCTCCTAAGGTACTCCTCCCTTTCATCGAGGTTATCGATGTCCCACGCATTAAGAACGGCCATCGACATAACCTCGTCACCATCCTTCAGCCTGATACCTCTCACGCCATTGGAAGCTCTACCAGCGAAGACCCTGATGTCGTCTATAGAGAACCTGTTACAGATTCCGTTTCGCGTTGAAATGAACACATCTGAGTTTGCGGTAGCTAGCTCTACCCCAATCAGTTTCTCCCCATTGTCAAGTGATATCGCTCTCTTGCCGTTCGATTGGATGCTGGCGAAATCCTCAAACTTGTTACGTCTCACATTACCAAAGGACGTTGCAAATACTAGGGTCTTCCCTTCCAGATCCTCGTCCTGCCTTACGACTAGTATCGTTGAGATAGTTTCCCCAGCTTCGATCGGCAGCATATTCACAATGGCTCTTCCCTTTGAAGTTGCTGATCCAATTGGAAGCTTGTGGACCCTCATTTTGTATACCCTCCCGAGCGACGAGAAAAACAGGATATCATCGTGAGTGTTCGCGACGATGACCTCTTGCACCATATCCTCCTCCTTCGTATCCATTCCGTTTCTGCCACGTCCACCTCGCTTCTGCGTTCTGTACGTCGAGAGCGGAACTCTCTTGATGTATCCCCCTAGTGTGTTAGTAATCACCATATCTTCACGCTGGATTAAATCCTCATCTTCAACATCCTCGAATGATGTCTCTATCTTGGTGAGCCTCGGAGTGTTGTACTTCTCCTTAACTTCTAACATCTCATCTTTAATGATCTGGACAACCCTCTCCTTAGAACCTAGGATCGATATCAGATCATTTATCTGATCAGCGACGTTACTTAGATCTTGCTGGATTTTATCCCTCTCCAGCCCGGTGAGTCTATGTAGTCTCAGGTCAAGAATCGCATTCGCTTGCTCTTCTGACAGCCTATAGGCTGTGGCATACTCAGAGGCTCCCTCTACAAGATCAAGCATCGGTTTGATGTGTTCGGCATCGAACACCTGCTCCATCAGCGTATCCCTTGCTTCCTGTCTATCGGCAGCCTCCCTTATTATCTTGATGACACGATCTACGTTGGCGATAGCAACAGCGAATCCAAGTAACATGTGTGCCTTAGCGCGGCATTTCTTGAGATTAAACTTACTCCGTCGGATCACCACCTCTTTTCTGAATTCAATGAAGTTGTCGATGATCTCGCGGAGTGACAATTGCTGCGGGCGGTTCTTCACGAGAGCTAACATGTTGTAGCTCAGGCTGGTTTGTAATGGAGTAAACTTAAAGAGCTGGTTCAGCACTACCTCTCCAACTGCATCTCTCTTGATTTCAATAACGATCCTTACACCATCCTTATTGGACTCATCCCTGATGCCATTGATACCTTCAACGGTCTTATCTCTCACCAACATAGCTATCTTCTCAACGAGCTTTGCCTTGTTGACCTGGTAGGGAATCTCGTGAACGATGATTACATCTCTGTCGCCACCATCCTTCGCGACACTGGTCTTGGCACGTACGACAACTGGGCCCCGCCCAGTCTCGAACGCCCGTCTAATGCCAGCGCACCCCATAATTATACCACCTGTTGGGAAGTCGGGGCCAGGAATATGTGACATAAGCCCATCGGTTATAATGTCAGGATCGTCGATAACAGCACAGCAAGCATCTATGATTTCCCCAAGGTTATGGGTAGGAATATAAGTCGCCATACCAACGGCAATTCCTCCAGCCCCGTTAACTAGAATGTTTGGGAACTTAGCTGGTAGCACCGACGGCTCCATTATGGTACTATCATAATTCGGACGGAAACTGACGGTATCATCATCTATGTCGGCAACGAGCTCATGAGCGACCTGAGCCATCCTAGCCTCTGTATACCGCGGTGCTGCCGCCGAGTCTCCATCCATAGATCCAAAATTTCCTTGACCATCTACTAGAGGAACTCTTAGACTAAAGTCCTGAGCAAGCCTGACCATGGTGTCATAGATTGCAGCGTCGCCGTGTGGATGGTATTTTCCCATCACCTCACCGACGACCCTCGCGGATTTTCGATATGGCTTGTTATAGTGGTTACCAGTCTCGTTCATTGCATATATGATCCTACGATGGACAGGTTTCAGCCCATCACGTACATCAGGTAAAGCGCGCGAAACTATAACGCTCATCGCATAATCAAGGTAGGAGCTCTGAACCTCCTCCTCTATCGGGATCGCTACTACGTTTTCGTTCTTTGTCATGGAATCATATCACTCGAAGATGACGATGAGATTGTACCACAAAAATACACAGAGGGGCGTGAAGATGTAGCGTTCTGTACCGGCTGCTTTATACGCAGTCCTTCTGCTCCTTCAAAAATCCCCCCACTCTGATTGTCTGAATGTTTGTACACAGCCCATTGTCGCCTACATCCATGACAACCCCGCATACTGTAGCACTTTTGAGGGCTGGTACCATTTTGGCATATGCGTCAACCTTGGATATAAATCTCTTGATTGGAGCCTCTTCATCCATCCCTATACACGAATCATAATCCCCGCACATCCCGCAGTCTGACAGGAACCCAGTTCCACCATTTAGGATTTGCAGATCGGCAGTTGGTACGTGTGTATGTGTCCCTACGAGCGCTGAGATCCTACCATCAAAGTATCTTGCGAGTGCGGTCTTCTCGGCAGTAGCCTCTGCGTGGCAATCAACAAAAATTGCATCTACGTTTACGGTGAGCTTATACTTATCTAGGAGGGTATCCAGCACGGCGAATGGGTCATCATTCTCCTCCATGAACAACCTCCCCATGATGTTAACGACCATGATCTTTTTGTTGAGGCTACATATATCGGCCACTATGAATCCATGTCCCAGAGTTTTACGAGGATAGTTCAGTGGCCTTATTAACCTCTTCTCGCTGTCAAACATGGGGAGATCATTTTTCTGATCAAATGTATGATTCCCCATCGTAATAACATCGACTCCAGCCTCGAAAAATTTGTTACAGATTCGCTGTGTTATGCCGAAGCCATGAGCTGCGTTCTCTCCGTTAATAATTACGAAATCGAATCTATGCTTTGCCTTGTTAGCGCGTATATATTCATACGTTGCATCGCGTCCGCTCTTACCGACTATATCTCCGAAAAATGCGATTCTCAATTCTAAACAACATTCTGAAGGGCTTCTAGATCAATCATCACGCATATATGTTTCTTATATTCTTGAATTCTCGACTTAGCTATGTCATCAAACTTCTTTTCAGCCACACTCGCTTTGATTATTTCGTCGTCTGGCACTTTAGCTACCTCACATTGGGTTTTGACGTACATTATCACGTTGATAGAGTTCTGATCTATCGCTGATGGAGCAATACATGGATGCCCGGATGCTTTTGAATTTGCGGCCATAGCAGCTTCTTGCTCGGTCGGATTTTTAAGCACAACCTCATTGCACTCAATGTTCATCTGCTTACAAATTGCCCTGTATTCCTCAGCAGAGGATACGTTGCTTAGAGCTATGAGGATGGTTTCAAAATGCTTGGCATCTGCCGCAAATACAGCTCCCCCCTGCCGCAACACCGTACGAAGGACTACGTATGATCCTGATGACTTCCCCTTGAAACCTGGATCCGCAATATCAACCATATATATAAACTTGACTCCATCACCATTTTCTGCTATTGGCCCTATGTACTCACCGGGTTCCATCCGTTCGAGAGCTTTCCATGTGTTCGGATCTATCATGCTTTTTGATGTCCAATCTTCACCTAACTTTGATCGACCAGATTGCGACATTGCTTGAGCTAGAACCAGAAAACTAAACCCTCCATCCAGGAGCTTCTTAACATTCTGTGCAGCCTCGCCGGAAGGCAAGGATATCTCAGCTACCTTGTATCTTTTCTCCTTTATCTCACGTGCATACTTCGCTTTAGCTCTAGCAATTTCTTCTGCAGATACCTCTATCTCGCCGACAAGAATACGATCTACATTCTGGGATAGAAGCTGCGTTCGTACCCACTGCCGAAATGCGTTCCATCCTATCCCGCACTCACGGATCCTGGCCTCGAGTTCAGCTTTTGATATCCCATTCCAAGTCGCAAGCTGCTGAATACGGTCATCGATATCACGATCAGTAACGGAAATATCAGCGCGATTAGCAAGGCACGTTCTTAATTCTTCACCTATCTTGGCATGGAGAAGTGGAAACACCATCTGCTTAGCAAGCTCTTTATTATACTTTTTCCCAGCGACAAAAAATATGAAACGAATATCAGTTAAAATGTCGGCATTTGTTATTGAATGTTCTCCGACCCTAGCGACAGGGTAGCATCCATCGTTACCTACCAAATGTATACAGCCATCAGCCTTGCGGCCCTTTTGTAACATGAGATTGATAAAGTCGATAGCCCTCTTATTCTGTGATGCCTTTTGTTTGCGGGCACCAGATTTAACCTTAAACTCCGGCACTCCCTTACCGATTGTACTTGTAAACGCCACACCACATAATCCGCAAAACATTAACAATGCGTAGCAGCACCTCAAAAGGGTAACCATAATTAAGTTTTGTGCTGAAGATACCATAGTGACTGCATTTTAACATAGGTTGAGAACCGACGTCCACTTGGATTACTTAAATTTTCCATTTGGCACGGTATAGCGTTTCTCCAGTAGGCGGAACAACCAGTACAACCGTAGTAAGCATCTAACTCACTATGCTCCATAAAGTGAATCCATCCCCAATAAAATCAACCACCCGTTGTGAGTCATATCTCTTAATCAGTTAACACCACCGTTCCCTTAAACTCAATAACTAAGTTAATAGCTTATGCTACATCATGTTGATCACCAGAGGTAACAATGAGTGGAATAGCAATTGCCATAAGCACTGGGCACGGATTCATCAGTTATGATTATTTGGTATCACTATGTTGCAGAAGCTTAAACAAGTTCTCCTAATATCGTGATGATTGCACATTCGATAACGCTACTTCAAGGCTTACAAAATCATGAAAGCTGAGGTTAAGTGTTTGATGTTATGGTTCGCCATCTCGTGACGACGAACTCTAGAAACACATCAAAACTCCTCCTGCCTGCATCACACTCAATAACGTTCCTCGTAATGCCCTCTCATATCCGAGTCCTATGCTCCACCAACTGTACGGCTACCGATGATTCATAGGGTTCTGACTATAGCCATATCACGTGCCACCACTTTTAATTGTGGTTGGTGGAAAATATATGAG
>JAITIT010000038.1 GCA_031279295.1 Holosporales bacterium
GCAGATAAAGGTTGACTGCGATGTCATACTAGCGGACGGCGGAACAAGGACCGCAAGCATAACCGGTGCTTTTGTAGCATTACATCTCGCATGCCAGAAGCTATTGAAGACCAATGCCATTGCCGTGAACCCCATAACCAAGCATGTGGTGGCTGTCTCATGCGGGATAGTAGGTGGAGCATCACTTCTGGATCTTGACTATTCGGAGGACTCTGTTGCTGATGTTGATTCGAACTTCATAATGTCCGACGACATGATCATCGAAATACAAATGTGTGGCGAGAGACGGCCGTTCACAGAGTCTGAGTTAGATGGAATCCTAGCACTTGCAAGGAAGGGTAGAGACGAGTTGCTAGATAAGCAGAAGCTCTCAATCGGTGGGTAAGCCTGACCATAATACAGGTGCCATTTTTTGCCGTATTGTTTTGTGGAACGATTCTGTACAATTTACTTAGTGGCTTGCAGGTTTGGGCTAGTTAGCCGTTGCGTCTTTCAGTCATCGTGAAACAGGTTGCTTGGTGTGCGCTACTGGTATCAGTTGCGTACGGTGCTAAAATCAATGGCATAAGAGATGCTGAGATAGTGGAGCTGGCGAAGTCACAAATTATAAATTGGGAGGGACGTTATGAGGACACCCCAGTTAACAGAGCAAAGATCATGAGAGATGTTGGCGCCGTAAGGAAGGTACTTGGCTCGTTTGGATACTTTGATGCTAATGTTACTACGAGCCTGCTGGATGGTAAGGTAATATTCAATGTCGAACTTGGCATGAGGTACAAGATCAAAGATGTCTCACTTGTGTACACGGATAACGAAAGCTATAGGTTCGATCTCAGCATGGAGCAGGTGTTTAGCATCATAGGAACCGAAGGCGGCATGTATGTAGATTTCAAGTACATTACAGATGGTCGAGACAAGCTTAAAGAGTACTTCAAGACTTCAGGATTTGCGTTCGCCGATATAGCTCAACCAGAGATTAAGATTGACAAGCAAGCCAAGGAGATAAAGGTTATTTACACCATAAGTTTGAGAGGTAAGACCATCATAGATTCCACAGCACTTCGCATCAAATCACAGAAGGATCCGAAGCTCATAGAGCCTTTCATAAGGAACAGAATCCCGTGGAAAGACGGAGATGTATACAACTCTCGAGAGATTGAATCTATGATAGAACAACTGATGGAGAGTGGAATCTTTGCAACTGTAGATGTCGAGCTAAGTCAGCCAATTCAAGATCCGAGTGATCCACGCATATGCCATACCAACATCACGATTAACATAGAAGAGGCTAAGTTACGTGACATAGCCGCCGGTGTTAAGTACGGATCGTCTGAGAAGATAGGGATCTTATTGTCGTGGGCATACTATAACATCGATGGACGAGGCTCGAAGTTGTCGACCGTAGCTGATGTTGCGAAGAGAAACCGGACGCTGAAGGTACAGTATGACATGTACGATCTATTTTACAGAAGGCAAAACCTAACCAGCAAAGTTTTTTATATGAGGAACGATGTTGATGCATATACCGTATCGATGATTGGGGCTGAGAGCATGTTGTGGCAGACGTTTTTTGATAATCTCAAGATCGGTGCTGGAGCTTGCTATGAAAATGCTAGCACAGTTGACAAGACTGCTGATGGAACTCCTAAGGTTAAGTTTAAGGCCGCTGGCGTACCTGTGGGAATCAGATTCGACACCACAGATAATTATCTTGATCCAAGCAGGGGTCTCAGGTGTTCCCTTATGGTAACATCGTATTTCGGCAAGCCTAGTAACGTGTCCATTCTACTCGCGAAGGCATCTGTGTACTTTCCACTGATTCATAGCCTGTCGAGGAATACACTGGTCTTATCTGCGTACTCCAAGGTTGGTTCCATCTTTAGGAACAAGAACCGTACCATTCCTCGTCACAAATTTTTCTTTGCTGGAGGTAATAATTCTGTGAGGGGGTACGGGTACCAGAAGATCAGTGAGCTTTCTGATGATGGCAAGCCACTAGGAGGAGAATCGTTATTCGAGTTTGGAATCGAACCAAGGGTGAGAGTAACAGATGATATTGGGATAGTTGCTTTTTGGGAAGGAGGTAACGTACGGCAGTCCAGAGCTGTGTTCAAACTTAAGGACATGCTGTTTGGGTATGGTGCAGGAGTGAGGTACTATACCCAGCTCGGGCAGATACGATTCGATGTGGCATTTCCAACAAAGATACGTAAGTCGCAAACCGGGAAGCGAGTGGATTCAAGGTTTAATATCTACATTAGCGTAGGACAGGCATTTTAGAAAAATCAAAGATTAATTGACCAGACTTTTATGTTGCCAACCTAAGCAACGATGTTTGAATGTCTCTATAAAGTTGTACTCTGTTTGTGCAGAAGATAAATGGTGTGTTGTGGAATGGGTTACTGCATGATACGATGACAGGGTGGTGGGTAGGATTTCACAAGGATGCTGATGAGAAAGTGGATAGCAGTGGTGAGTAGCTATTACCTCGCTCACGAATGCATCACGCAGAGCAGGTAGCGCAATTCTATCGCAGGGAGCCTGAGCATTTAGTCGTAGATAATGTTTATCATTCTTGTCGTCGCATGCTTCAGCAAAAATATTTCGCAAAATTAACCAAATTTTAATCAATATTGCCTTAGCCTGTAAAGTAAGGCAGAATGATAGCATGATGCATCGGCTCTTGGTGTATGGACTGTAGGAAACGGTATGGCAGAAAGTAGGCAGCACACTATAGATCGGGTGAGAAAACCAAGGGTACACATAACGTACGATGTGGAAATCGGTAACGCCATCGAGAAGAAGGAGCTGCCATTTGTTGTTGCAATCTTAGCAGATCTGTCTGGCCAACCTGAAAGTCCTCTACCCAAAATCAAGAACCGTAAGTTTGTAGAAATAGACAGAGACAATTTCAGTGAGATCATGTCGATCATCAACCCAAGGCTGGTCCTGAGGGTAGCGAACAGACTATCCGACGAAACTCCAGAGACAAGCATCGAGCTGACCTTCAGTGACATGAACGATTTTCAACCGCAGAATTTAGCACGCAAAATTCCTACGCTAAAAGCGCTCTACGATAAGCGCGACAGCTTTAAGAACCTGATAGCCAAAATGGATGGAAACGATAAGCTGGAAGCGCTGTTATCTCAGATCATGAGAAACCGTAGCAATCTCGAGAAGTTGAAGAAAGAGCTTGATGATAGAGCTGGATCACCACAGGCAGATGCTTCCCAAGAGCAGAGTGAACCGTAACCCATAGTCAAGGAGATAGATATGGCTGACGAAATAATTATCATACCAGATGAGGCAGAGCTCTTAGACATCCTGCTGCACGAGAACAAGATGGCACGGTTTCCAGAGCAGGAAGAGGCTGCAGTTCAGTTGCTCGTGGAGATGGTAAATGAACTGTTGGACATAAGTGAGGTACCAGAGGAGTCCAGGATAATCCAGTACCTTACTAGGAGAATTATGGAAATAGATGAGATCCTCACACGGCAGATCAACGAGATACTTCATCACCCGGACTTCCAGAGGTTGGAGGGCTCGTGGAGAGGTTTGCACTATCTGGTCATGAACACAGAAACGAGTACACGACTTAAGATCAGACTAATGAATGCATCGTTGAAAGACCTAAGGGACGACCTCACCAAGGCTATTGAATTTGATCAAAGTGCACTCTTCAAAAAGATATACGAGGAAGAGTTCGGAACATACGGTGGATCCCCGTACTCTTGCATCATCGGTGATTTTATGTTCACAAATCACCCACAAGATATCCAGTTCCTAGAACATATTGCTAACCTAGCAGCAGCGGCTCACGCACCATTTATATCATCGATATCACCTCCATTTTTCAACCTAGACAAATTCGAAGATATGCCACTACCAAGGGATCTATCCAAGATCCTAGAATCCCCTGACTATATCAAGTGGAACTCATTCCGCAATATGGAGGACTCACGGTACGTTGCACTTCTGCTTCCGAGGATACTAATGAGACTCCCGTATGGTCCAAACACCCTACCTGTATCGGAGTTTAACTTTACGGAGGACGTCGGGATTGGAGATACAGACAGATTTTGCTGGGGCAATCCAGCGTACGCACTAGCTCAGCGCATTACGGACGCTTTTGCGAAGTACAGCTGGACAGCAGCTATCAGGGGAGTAGAAGGTGGTGGGATGGTAGAGGGTCTACCATCATACATTTTCAAAACAATGGATGGGGATAAAACTGTTAAGTGTCCGACTGAAGTTGCGATAGCAGATAGGCGCGAGAAGGAACTGAGCGACTTAGGTTTCATAGCTATATGCTACTGCAAAGGGACTGATTACGCCGTGTTTTTCGGAGCACAGACAACTCAGCGTCCCAGGGTATACAACCTCGATGATGCCAATGCTAATGCGTCAATCTCTGCGCGCATAACATATATCCTAGCTGCATCCAGGTTTGCACACTATATCAAGGTTATCATGCGGGATAAGGTAGGTTCGTTCCTTACGAAGGAGAATGTAGAACAGTACCTCAATACATGGCTTGCCTCGTATATCTTACTAAATGATGACGCCCCAGCGAGCGCAAAAGCATCATACCCGCTGCGGGAGGGGAGAATAGATGTATACGATGTTCCAGGTTCGCCAGGCTCGTACAAGTCCGTCATATATTTACGTCCACATTTCCAAATGGAGGAGCTCTCCGCATCTATTAGGCTCGTTGCAACACTGCCAGCAAAAGCGGGGTAGGCCATGACGTCCGTGCGATACCCCACAGAAATGCACTGGTGTAGCTGGAAATGGGGCGGTATCTCTTTCCTCATAGCAATGGTTCTGATGTCAATATGTAATGCCACTACAGTGTCGCACACGTCACGTTCCAATAAGCGACATAGTCAAACGTCAACTAAGACTCGGCAGTATAACGAGCAAAGGGCATTGGTGGTGCGCACAGCCAAGAACGTGGTACTCATAACGATCCTCAAACCAGACGTAGGGAGCAATCCAGTATACTACAATACTGTTACTGCTCCACCTGATGCCAAGGCGCTAGTCACGTCTGGGGTAATGATTGATGATGGACTGGTGTGTACACCTGCAATACGTATGGAGGAAGGAGACAGAATCATTGTCACAATAGACAGTGAACATAAAGAGCCCAACAATGGAGGGGAATGCACCATGGGTGTGAACGACTATGATGCTACAGTGATCGAGATAATCCCAGATCTAAACCTAGCATTCCTGAGAATCCAGCCAAGAGGCAACGAAAGATTCACGCATATAGAGCTAGGTAACGACGTTCATATCCCAGACGGAGAAGGTTCTAAAAATGAATGGTTCATAACAGTTGGTAAGGCGAAGGGGAAATATTTTGTAACTCCCCAGAAACCGGGCAATCGCCAATACCAGTTTGGCATATGGGCGTCACTACTGCCGGGGGTCGAGTACGTGGAGGAAAATGGCAAACCACTCCTCGAGATGAAATCACATTTCCTAAGTGGTCTTCTGGAAACCAACGGAGGAGCTATTGTTGGTCGAGACGGCAAGCTAGTAGGCATAGCGGGTTACAGGGTTGACGAATACGGACTACCCGATACCAGTGGTATTCCTGTGTCGATCATAAAGAAGGCGGCCAGAGCTGTTGTACCAAATATGGATCATACGGTTGGTACTACATGGCTGGGAGCTAATGTATCCGACAATCAACATAAGCTTCCTAAAGCAATCAGAGAGATTCTTGGCACCGAGTTTTCTGATTCTCCCGAAGCAAATGGCTGTGTCATTACCAATATACAAGTTGAATCAGCTGTTCATAAAGCAGGGGTACGCCCAAATGATGTTGTACTCCGCTTTAATGGAAAAGCTGTCTGGAATGCAGCGACGTACAAAAACTATGAGAGGTACTCATTTGGAGATCAAATGGCGACACTCGAAGTTATGAGGAACGGCAAGCTCATCGATTTGCCAGTGCCTAGGTAACATGGCATACTCAGCTATTGTCAGGGGCCTAGCTATGCT
Organism: Holosporales bacterium; assembly: GCA_031279295.1. Classification (GTDB taxonomy): domain Bacteria; phylum Pseudomonadota; class Alphaproteobacteria; order RUG11792; family RUG11792; genus JAIRYU01. The sequence continues at coordinate 6,013 of JAITIT010000038.1, forward strand.
ACAATTCAGCAGGAAAGCCTCTCTGGAATAAGGGCGGCAATCTCGATCTGTACGTTTCTGATTTTGAGAAGCAGTCAAAGCACTTTCGGGCTAATCACAAGCTGTATCGATCTGGCGCTGATTTTGCTGTAAGTATTGAGGCTACGATAGATCCATATTTTCTTGGGAGTTTGCTGGCTGACGGATGTTTCAGAAGAGTCCCGATCAAACTTTCTTGTGGCGACATCGAGCCATGTCAGTACGCCCAGAAAGTGGTAACGGACATGTGCTTGTCTTGCAGATTCAGGGCTCGCAGAGGCTCAAATTGCTTTGATGTTTTTGCTGGTACTGACGGAAGAGGGGACAATATCATTAAGTTCAAGCACATGTGAGACAAGAGTGAGTGACTGATGTTGTGAAGGTAGATATGTATGTAACTCAATAGAGTTATGCACATATTCCCTTCATACCAAAAGGCCTCACTAATGAGTATTAGTGATTATTCATTTCAGGAAGCCTATGCATGCAGGTATGTTGCGTTTCAAGGTAGGTGAACATGACACCTATTGCTAGAGTTATTGTACGGAAGCTAAAAATCGCATATACTGAAGCATGGGGGGGGTGTAGTGGAGTGATATAGCATGAGATTGCGCGTTGTAGTTGTGTTCATATGTATGCATGCAGCAATGCCTCTGAGTGCTTGTATGTGTGGAACGCCAATAAGCACTGAAGCTGTAGATGGTGGTGCATACACGGGGTTAACAAAACCCAAAATACCTCCTAGAAAGTGTAGTACGTGTGGAGTACTCAAGCTGGGTGAGAAGCACTGGCTCTCGCTGAAGACTTGTGGTGGGACATACCTACGGCGAGAGATTACCAAACTAGTATCGCTGAGCGGATTAGAGTGTGGATTGTCGCTATACCATAACTGTGGAGAGCCAGCAAATTTCAGTGTGTACGGGTGCGTAGGGGTCGGGGCGCTGTTTTCACGTCGCCATGTGCAGCAGGCTAGTATGCGGACAAATACCACTACCTTCGTACGGATAGACATATTGCATGGAGGGAGTGGCGCTAACATCTCCGGAGAGGTCGCCTACCACCTGAGATCCCGATGCCAAGCAGGAAATAAGCGAACCCGTGGGCTCTATTCACTTAGTGTCAGAGGAAGTTACAAATTCTGATCATTTACTGAGTTACTAGTCCGGATTAGGTGTTACTAGCATTAACCTGCGCTGCCGCCCTGGTAATTTCGGCGGCGAAAAGTTTTATAAGTTCTCTGATTGTCAGAGCAATAATAGAGTTTCCTCGTCCACCTACTATTTCGTTAATCTGTGCGTGCATCCGCTGCCAGTCCACCATGCTTTTGTTGCCTTTCTTACTGAGTTTGTTAGGTATGGTTAGCTGTATGTTGCACACCACCTGTTCTGTGCCGTTCCGCGCTTGCTCAGTTTTGTTTGTGCCACCCACTAGTGTTATGGCTCCGTTGTGCGTATTTACGCTGAGTGTTACGACTATAGTGTTTGTGGTTGTTCTCGCTCCGTCAGTCAGTTCGTCCCTGAGGTCTGCAGGAGTTATTTGTGTACTCTCGTGTGGTGATCCCACGTGCTGCCCAGCTACGCACATGTACATGGCCCTATTAGCGCTCTCTTGTATTGTGTCGACTTCGAACGTATCCCCTCCGGCCGATGCAGTTCCCAAGATGGTTCTGCCCATAGCGGCTATGCTTCCGGCCAACCCGACTCCGTCGTATCCCCGGTCCCGATTTGCCGCGGCCCGGAGCATCGCTCCGACGAGGTTCTCGCCAAGCTCTTGGCCAGGAACCACGCATCTTACCACAAGATCGCTGCTGGTGTATTGGCCTATCTGTGCTAGGAGTCTCTGGTTCTGCTCGCTGTTTGCAAGTTCGTCTCTGATTAGCGGTACCGTACCTGCGGTAGCTCCAGCGCCGCATGTGTTCACTGCATCCTGTGCTTGGGTCATGGTCCTAACTGAGTCGCAAATATGCCAACAGCATCTAGGTTCTGGGTCTTCGGGTTCAATCCTAGTTGTCTGCATTGCGGCGACTACTGGGAGTGTTTCAATCACGTTCGCATCACCTAGTGCCATTGCGATCGCAGGTATTGCTGCTGCTCGGTACCCCACCACCGTGTCAATAATCCACGCCAGTCTTGCTGTCGGTATTCCGGTCTTGCTCCTGATAGCCTCTTCAAGGGTATTGAGGAAGTGAACTAATGCCATCGTCTGACTCTTTCCACGTGCGTCGAGTATTAATACTATGTCGACTGTGTCCTCCCGCGGGTTGTGCTGTATCCTCTCATTGAGCCGTCTCATTGCGTTTATAAACGTAGCCATATTTGCTGTCAGCCTTGTTGTGACCATCCTGCCCTGTGTTGTTGTTATGTCTGTCTCTCTTACATCTTCCGCCCTGAAAACTGTCTGACATCTCTGTGTTGTTGATGTTCGTTCCAACGATTCTTCGCTGTCTGGCGTTGATGATTCCACGTCTGTTGACTGTGAGTCGCTGCTGTAAAGCACGTCAACTGACTGTTTAGATGGCCATGAGTCGCTGCTGTAATGCATCGCGCTAGCTGACTGTGTTAATGCGGTAATTCCGCTTAAGTATATTTTTGCCGCCAGGTATAAACCCCGGCTGTATTGCGGCATAACTAATCCAATCGCAATATCGTACAAGTATAGACTAGGCAAAAATAGTTAAAAAGGAATTAACAAAAGTAAAAAAATAATTACAATGCGGTGTGTCCTGATTGAAAATAAGTCGTGTTTTCTTACCAGCTTTTTACAAAGCTTCTGGGCTTGTAGTTACGAACCCGGGTGTGACATACGCCCGCTGAGACTAATTAATTGTAGTGAGGCAAAATGAGAGCAGATAACTATCACAGGCATGATATATCAGACAGCATGTGGGAACTACTAGAAGCGCACCTAACCAGGAGCAGGGGAATCCATGGAAATATAGCTCAGGACGGTAGAACCTTCATAGGGCACAGGAGGTTCTGTAGATTGAGGGATAGAGGTATATGGAAGATTAATAGCCTGATACATCTGGCTGTTGATACGGCCAGTTAGAGCTGTTATTACAAATGACACCACAGCTAACTGTACGAAGGCTAATGAGCTGATAGAAGGTATCCAAAGCTAGGTATCTAGTAGCAGATAAGGACTATGATAGTGATGAGATAATAAGGTTAGCAAAACAGAGGAAGATAATAGCGGTACACCATCAAGGAGTCATAGGAAGATTGAAGAGATATCCATTACAAGAGGGTATGAGAGGAGGCATCAAGATGAAGCAGTGAAGAAGAATAGCAACGAGATGTAAAGCCTGGTTCATCTACCCCTCTTATTCCTAAGGACACGGAGGTATACTCCGTATGCTCCGCTTCCACCTGATGAATCTTTAATTTCGAAGAATCCAGCAACAAGCTCGAGGTTATTCTCTAGCCATTCACACGCTGCTTGCTTTACTACACCTCTCCCTTTTCCGGTTATGACCGTT
>JAITIT010000063.1 GCA_031279295.1 Holosporales bacterium
TAAAGAAGGGTATTATCAGAGGTATAGAAAGCCAAGGGATGATGTGTTCAGCACAGGAGCTACTTCTTGATAATTACGATTGTGACGGAATCATAGAACTGCAGGATTGCAGTGATGTAGGGCAGGCCCTAGCCCCAGCAATCGGAATGGACGATATCATTTTCGACATCAGCGTAACACCAAACAGGGCTGACTGCTTCTGCATCAGAGGAATCGCAAGGGACCTCGCCGCAGCCGGACTTGGTGAACTCGTCTCACTACCTGACCTGAGGCTCGATAACACAGGCGACAGTACTATCAGCGTAACCCTCACCACCGACAAATGTCACTATTTTTCTACCACAACGCTTGATGGCATCTCAGGTGAAACACCGGCACACATCGCAAGGCGGCTACGTGCTGTCGGGCAGAGACTAATCGGTCTTCCGGTAGATGTTGCGAACTACGTCTGTCTCGATATCGGGGTTCCACTTCATATCTTTGATATGGACAAGCTACCTAGTAGGTTAACTGTTAGGGATTCACATACCGGGGAAAGACTTCGAACACTAGATGGAAAGGAAACAGTTCTATGTAACGATGTGGTGGTGATTGCATCGGAGCCGGATGGTTGGCCGTTATCTGTTGCCGGAATCATGGGCGGTGAAGATTCTGCGTACTCCGCAACAACGACTCGGATCCTAATAGAGGGAGCATACTTTGACAGAGTTGCTATTGCAAAAGCTGGGCAGGCATTGAGGATATCGAGTGATGCTAGGGTGCGTTGTGAGCGCGGTGTTGATCCTAAAGCAGTTGACTTTGCAGTTCGCTATGCAACCTCCATTATCGCGAAGGTGTGTAACTGCAAGATCTCAGTTACTAAAAGGTATGGAGCACTACCAACTAACAAAGTCACCATCAACTTGGCACTCGAGAAATTTAAGGCGCTTACCAATTTGGGCGAGAGCGACTTCGTTGCCTCTGTGTCAATTCTCAAAGCACTCGGCATTACGGCGTTATCTACCAGCGATAGCAGCATCAGCGTAGAGACTCCATCGTGGAGATATGACCTGGAGATCGAGGAAGATTTGATCGAGGAGATTTTGCGGATCTCAGGTTTTGAGAATATCAATGAGGTTGAGATTGCCAACGCGGAGCCTATCATACGTACATACGTCATCGATAAAATTACCGATGCGTTGGTATACAATAGATACGATGAGGTTAAGACATTCCCATTCACTAACAGAGAAACCGCAGCTCTTTTCGTTGATGATGACAAATTGCTCACTATTAAGGATGCAGTATCAGAGGATGGTTCTGTGCTTAGCCCCTCAGTAATCGTATCACACCTGGAACTCATTAAGAATGCGCAGAACAAGAGCCAACGAAACTCCAGGGTCTTTGAGATAGGCAGAGGTTTTTTTAGAGATGGAACAGAAGCCACCGAGAGTAACGTCGTTGTAGCTACGATCTCAGAGAAGCTAACAGACCGAAGCTGGCGTGGCAGGCAGGAATACATCAATGTGTTCGACATCAAGGAGATTTTGGAGAGACTCTTGAACATGACGGTTTCAGGGTGCAGGCTGAGCGGTGAAGCCCCTAAGTACTATCACCCTGGTAGAAGTGGAAGCTACGTGTTTCAGAAGGATATGGTGGTAGCGCACTTCGGCGAGATACATCCAACGATACTGCGTAAGCTAGACATAGCTGGTCCGGTCGCGTGCTTTGAGATGTTTATTGATAAGCTGCCGGAAATCGTAACACATAAGGTGAGGCAGTTACCTGTGTTGTCACAGTACCAACCAGTGACACGGGACCTTTCGTTCATCGTTCGGAAATTGGTGCATGCAGCTGATGTAATCAACACGATTAGGAGACTCAAGATCAATGAAATAACCGACATCGGCATCTTTGACGTGTATGAGTCAGATGAGATCGGAAGCGGTAAGAAGGCGATTGCCCTTGAGATTACAATGCAGTCCAGTGATGGTACGCTCTTGGCAGACCAAATTACCAACATGACTGGCAGAATTGTTGATGCCGTATCTAGAAGTTGCGGCGGACAATTGAGAGACAGGTAACGTGTGACACCTCAAGACCAAAAGAACATCGACACAGTCCGCAATGCGATCACTCTCATGAAGAACTTCGTAAGTTACGATGAAGCCATGGAGAGACTACGTTCATTCCAGGAACAATCGGAGCGTCAGGATTTCTGGGACGATACGGAGAACGCAATAAAGGTTATGAAAGAGAAGGATGCGACGCTGACAATAACTACCCCGATCAAGCACCTTGAGAAGAGACTCACAGAGCTTATCGAGTTGATTGAATTAGCAGAAGCTGAAAATGACGATGCACTGAAGTTAGAACTAAGCGATGATTTATCGAAGTTGGCGAAGGAGTCAGTGACGTTACAGATAGAGTCGATCCTCAGTGAGAAACATGACTCAGCAAATTGCTTCCTTGAGATTAATGCTGGAGCCGGAGGAACAGAAGCACAAGACTGGGCCGAGATGCTAGCGAGGATGTACGAAAGGTGGTCAGAGAAGAAGAAGTACAAAGTTGAAATCGCAGACAAGGATGATGGAGAAGAGGCAGGTGTTAAGTCCATCAGGCTCCACATATACGGGAACAAGGCATATGGGTGGTTGAAGAAAGAATCGGGGGTTCATAGGCTTGTTAGGATATCCCCATTTGATTCCAATGCGAGGAGACATACGAGTTTCGCCTCTGTTCTGGTTACTCCAGAAATCGACAGTGACATAGAGGTTGACATTAACCCAAGTGACCTTCGAATAGATACGTTCAGGGCATCAGGACCAGGCGGACAACATGTCAACAAGACAGAAAGCGCTATCAGGATAACCCATATCCCAACAGGCGTAGTTGTGGCTTCACAGATTGATAGGTCACAGCACAGAAACAAGGAGATCGCCATGAACATGCTAAGGTCGAAGCTGTATGCGATAAAGCTGAGGGAACATGAGGCAGAGACAAACCCATCTCAGATTAAGACCGACATAGCGTGGGGCAACCAGATAAGGTCGTACGTACTGCAGCCATACAAGATGGTGAAGGACTCGAGAACGGGCGTGGAGAACGGCAATGCCCTCGCTGTTCTAGATGGTGAGATCGACGAGTTCCTAGAGGCAGCAGTATCTCAGCTATAAGGTATACCGTATCACCAACAGTGGCTCTCCAAGTCTCACGATTAGTGCTTCTCTTTCTCTCACCAACCACAGTAATAGCTGGGGCTCCGGTTGCATTAACCTCCAGATATAGCTTCCCAAAAGGCCTCA